>CAZTHJ010000277.1:99-1557 GCA_964613565.1 uncultured Dehalococcoidales bacterium
GGCCATGAACTGGCTGTAAGTAAGACCATTGGCCCGTGCCCCAGCATTGATGCGCTGTATCCACAGGCGGCGCATATCGCCGCGGCGTTCGCGACGGTGCACATAGGCATAGTCCAGCGCATGCATCATGGAATCCTGCGCCCTGCCGAACAGTTTATGCTTGGTGGCCCTGTGACCCCTGGTCAGCTTTAGTACTTTTTTATGTCTGCGGCGTGTTACCACGCCTCCTTTTGCTCTGGGCATCGGTATCTCCTATTTAACACCGTAAGGCATGAGCCTTCTCAGGACACGCCTGTTCGACGGTGCCACTTCAATCATTTCATCAAATTGCCTTTTAACCCTGGCCTTCTTGGTAATACGTTTATGGCTTTTGGGGCCCTTGACGCGCATGATCTTGCCGCTGCCGGTAAAACGAAAACGGCCTTTGGCTCCCTTATGAGTCTTTAGTTTGGGCACTGTTGATTCCCTCCTTTGCTTTAGCCACTTTGGACTGTTTGGCAGCGGATAATGGCGTTAATACCACATGAATAAAGCGGCCATCCAGCGCCGGCGAGCCCTCAATGCCGGCTATATCCTTGAGGCCTTCCGCTACCTGCTGTAATGCTTTAACACCCAGCTCCGGGTGGCTGATTTCCCTGCCGCGGAACGTGATGGTAATTTTTACCTTATCGCCTTCCTCCAGTAATCTCCTGGCTGTTTTGATTTTGGTTTGCAGGTCATGGCTGCCGACCCTGGGGCGGATACGTACTTCCTTGAGCATCCCGCTTCTCTGTCCATGACGTGATTTTCTTTCCTTCTTGGTCTGGTCATACTTATATTTGCCGTAATCCATGATGCGGCATACCGGCGGCACCGCCGTTGGTGATACTTCTACAAGGTCCAGACCCGCTTCGCTGGCCGTCTGCAGAGCCTTGGGAAGAGGTACAATACCAAGCTGTTCACCGTTTTCGCCGATTAACCGAACCTCCTTTGCCCTGATAAAACGGTTGATAAACGGCTCTTTGATATTATTCCTCCTCTGACTCAGGATATAAATTTTTTATAGATTTAGAATATATCATATTCACAGCAGGAAATCAAAGCTGATCCGTACTGCGGGAAAGCACCAGCGATCTGATGCGCTCCCTGAATTGCGCCGGATCCTGCGCACCCAGGTCTTCGCCCGAACGCAGGCGCACAGAAACCGAGGAGCTTTGTACTTCCTTATCCCCTAAAATATACATGTAAGGTATTTTGGCCATCTGCGCCTCGCGAATTTTGAGGTTCATCCTTTCCGACCTGTCGTCTATCTGCACGCGGATCTCATCGTCCAGCAGCTCATCCCGCAGCCTGCGTGCATATTCAATGTGCCGGTCGGCAATGGGTATCATCATTACCTGCAACGGCGCCAGCCAGAGCGGAAAAGCCCCCGCATAGTTCTCAATGAGGCAGGCCATAAAGCGCTCCATGCTCCCCAGC
>CAZTHJ010000277.1:1567-2066 GCA_964613565.1 uncultured Dehalococcoidales bacterium
GGCGCCATCCTCGCCGACATAGTTCACATCAAACCTCTGCGGCAGGTTGAAGTCTACCTGTATGGTGGGCCCCTGCCACAGCCGCCCCAGTGCATCCTTCAGCTTCACGTCTATCTTGGGCCCGTACAAGACACCTTCTCCAGGATCGATCTCGTAATGTATCTTCAAATCCTCCAGCACCTGCCTCAACGCATCCGTTGCCATCTCCCAGACCTCTGCGGAGCCGGCTGCCTTTTCCGGCCGCGTGGAGAGCAGCATCTCGTATTCATTAAAGCCGAAGGTCTTCATCATGTACCTGGCCAGCTCCACCACCTGCGTCACCTCTTCCCGTATCTGGTCCGGGCGGCAGAAAATATGCGCATCGTCCTGGGTAAATCCCCGCACCCGCGCCAGACCATGCAGCACACCTGACCTTTCATAGCGGTAAACCGTGCCCAGCTCCGCCATGCGTATGGGCAGATTGCGATAGGAGCGCAGCTGCGTCTTGTAGATCATGATA
>CAZTHJ010000278.1:0-2064 GCA_964613565.1 uncultured Dehalococcoidales bacterium
ACTGCCCGCGAACAGAAGCTGCAGGTGAAGCTGCTGGAGCCGACTACTACGGCAGGCGCAGCCATCTTTGTTTCTGTAGACAGTTACATCGGAGAGCATATCAGTGAGGCTGATTTTGAGTATGGTATAAGTGCGGTCGCGGGCATTGCCAGGCACATGCTGCAAAAAGGCAATGCCACCGGGCTGTTTGTGAATACGCTTTCGGCGGATATAAAGCTGCCGGTAAGAGTTCCCCCAGGTAATACTCCTGCCCAAATGAGGGCCATACTGGAGGCGCTGGCAAAGGTGACAGGGTATTCCAGCGGCGTCTTTGAAGATTTCATCCATCGGGAACGAAAGGCATTGTCCTGGGGTATGACTTTGATCGTGGTGCTGTATGGAGTTTGTGCGCCACTGGAATCAGTTTTATCACGGCTCAGGGATGCCGGTTATAAGGTGGTCGTTTATGAGACTGGTGACGGAAGGAATGGGGGTTATACCAAAGAAAATATCGCAAGCCTGGCAGGTACGGGGGTGCGAACTTAGATGCATTTGAGTATCAGCAGGAAGTTGAGCTGGGACTGGCGCAGCATTGTCCTGCACGGTACAAATATTGCCATAGAGCTGTGCTGGTTGTACGCTTTAATGCTGCTGCTGAATGAAGTAGCAGGCGGTGGCCGTATGAACCTGCTCGGCCTCACGGCCATATACCTTATCTCATTTGGTTTTAATAAATATTTGCAGCGGCTGGAATGGAGAAAGACCGCCCTAACCGCTATCAACTGGCTGTTCTGGCTGATTGTCATGCTGGTATCGGTCAAGGTACAGCTTTTCAGTCAGACAGCCTGGGCTAACCCGGAGTGGCTGCTGTCTATACCGCTGTCGGTACCGCGTTTGATTTATGTTTTTGAACCGCAGCTCCTGCTGCTCCTGCTAAGCTTATTATTGTGGTGGTTGGGTAAGTGGTGCGCTTGCCGCAGTACAGGATTCAGCACTTCAATGACAGAATTTCAATTTGGCCTGATTCTTCTCGTACTTGTCTTTACCATAGCGGCAGCACTCAAACTACAAATTCCTCGTGCCACCGCAATTACGGTTTTGTTTTTTATCTCCGCCTTGAGCGGAGTATCGCTGGCACACCTGATGGAGGGCAAAAGCAGGATACTACAGATAGGCAGGCTGCATATGTCATGGATGATACTAGGCAGTATTGCCCTGGTACTGGTTCTGGGGCTGCTGATAGCCGTGGCAATCTCCCCCGACCTGCTGCGGCTTTTGCTGGCGGCATTAGCCTGGGTTGGCTCACTGTTTATGTACATACTGGCGTGGCTGGCCAGCCTCATTCCGAGCGGCGGTTCAGGTGAAGCCCTGCCGCCTATGGCCAGTATGCCGCCGATTGAGCCTGAACAGGAGCAGTTCTGGAAGATACCCGAGAATATTCGCAGATGGATGCAGCTGGGTTGGGGTGTGATCTGGACTGGATTTTTCGTCGTGGCATTGTGGAGGATCTCTTCACAGATCTATACATGGCTCAAAGGCCGAACGCGTGTTTCCTCCATGGCAAATCAGCCAATGCGGGGGGCTTTCAAAGAAGATATACTGGCCCTGCTCAAACGTATATGGAGCAGGCTGGCTGCGTTGAGATTATTCATGAGGTTGCCTTCAACCCGGGGTACATTATCTGCAGGGGAAGCCTCAGTATTTCAGATCTACAGGCAGCTTCTCAAGTGGGGAGCCAGGCGCGGCTATTCCAGGGTGATCTCACAAACACCGCAGGAATACATGGCGTGGCTTGAGCAAGCTTTGCCCAAGGCGGGAGAGGACCTGCTCTGCGTTACGCAGTGCTTTATGCGTACGCGTTATAGCATGGTCATGCCCACCGCCACGGAATTAGTACAGATAAAACAGAGCTGGGAACGGATCAAAATCCAGCGTATCAGCAAGCGGGCAGATTGAGCTGTTATTCAAAGGAGGTTAAGTATTGAAAGAACATCTCTCAAAAGGCGATACGGCAGCTTTACGGATATGCCGGGCTGTAGAGGATTTTACCACTAATGTACAGAAGGTGATTGTAGGCAAGAAGGA
>CAZTHJ010000279.1:0-2059 GCA_964613565.1 uncultured Dehalococcoidales bacterium
AGAATAATACCGTTATTAATGCCCAGACGGGGATTGGGGTAGAAACCTGGGGCTGGTACTGCCCTTCGGCTAGCAAAAACCAGATTGTCAATAATACCATTACCAATTCGGATTGGGGAATTTCAGTAACAGCGCTTAGCTGGGATGGCTATAGCACAATGGATAGTTTCGCTGATAATAACAAGGTGGTAAACAACGTGATCATAGCTACCGAAGGGGAAATCGGGGTCTATATCGGCGCTTATGATAATTCCGCAGTTTACACACCGCAGGCTTATAACAACAAGTGTATCAATAACAAGATCAGAGGGTTTGAGGAAGCTATCGTGGAAGAAGGCACCGCCACCAAGGTACATGCAAACAAATTTCCCTTTGAATAAACCAATTTCGAACTAAATCTGCATTACAGGTAAAATGACATAGGAATACCTGCGAAGTCTTCCTATGTCATTCAATTCATCTTCCGTAATACTTGACAGAGCCAATCTAGCATCACAACTATATTTTACCGTGATGAGCCGCCAGGCGACGTGGCAATCCCACCTCAATACGCATCTGGCCTTGTTTATCCATTCGCCTGTCCGGCATTGCCATGCCGCGCCCAAAGGCACATAATATAACCCGATAAACAGTACCAACCATGCAAAACAACAGAGTTACCGGCAACAAGTGGCTGATATTGATCTCAGTCTCCATCGGCCTTTTCATGTGCGGGCTGTCTTCAAGCATGATCAATATCTCCTTTCCCCGGCTTGCCAGCGTTTTCCAGACCGACCCCTCCATAGTGCTCTGGGTCACTGTAGCCTTCCTCCTGGCAAGCACCGGCCTCATGCCCATCATGGGCAAGATCGGGGACATCTTCGGCCGTAAAAGGGTATATCTGCTGGGCCTGGCTGTATTTACGCTCGCCCTGGCTCTTTGTGCCGTTTCGCAGAGCATTATCCAGCTGATCTTGTTTCGCCTGCTCCAGGGATTTGGCACGGCCACCATTATGGCGCTCGGCTATGCCATTGTTACCGCCACTTTTAGCGATGAGGAGCGCGGCCGCGCCCTGGGCATTATGACATCGGTAGCCCTGGCCGGCCCGCTGGTGGGGCCCATCGTCAGCGGCATCTTCCTCGCTGCCCTGGACTGGCGTTCTCTTTTTTACATGGTCATCCCGCTGGCCGCCGTAGCATCCATCATGGCCGGGGTATTCCTCAGGGAGCAGAAAGATGAGGCCAGAACGAAAATCGACTATTTGGGTGCGGGCTCTCTTTTCGGCGCGCTCGGCCTTTTCCTGCTTTTCCTCAATCTGGGCGGCAGGATGGGCTTTGCCTCGCTGCCCGTCATTGCCATGATCCTTGCAGCAGCAGCGCTTTTTGCCTTCTTCATCATCCGGGAAAGAAGCATCAACTACCCCATAGTTGACCTCGACCTTTTCAAGAACAGGGTATTCGCCCTGGGCATTGCCTCCCGGGGGCTGCAGGCCATCGGCCTGGCCGGGTTCATCTTTCTTACGCCCTTCTTTCTCATAGACGGGCTGGGTTATTCCGCTTTTCAAACCGGATATACCTATGTACTCGCGCCCCTGATAACCGCATTGATGGCGCCGCTGGGCGGCTGGCTGTCGGATAAGGTCAGCTCGAGGTTACTGTGCACGTGCGCTATGGCCGGGATGGCCGTCAGCTTCTATCTCTTCAGCCGTTTTAACGCCGGGTCCACGTTGCTAAGCATGCTGCCGGCCTTTATTACGTTCGGCATTGGCATGGCGCTCTTCCAGGCGCCCAATGCCAGCCTGATTATGGGTTCGGTAGCTAAAAACAGGCTGGGCATAGCCTCGGCTCTGATGAATACCGTGGCGCAGATAGGCATGTTCAGCGGCATGACGGTTTTTGGCCTGGTGCTCACCGCCCGCCAGGCGGCCAAAGCCGTGCAGCTCGCGCCTCAGAATCTGGAACCCGCCCTGCTGCACCAGTTATCCGTCATTGCCGGGTTTCAGGATGCCATTTTAATAGCCGCAGTAGTTTCATTTTTGGGAATATTTGCCGCCGCCTTCGCAGCCAAAAAAAGGGCGAAG
>CAZTHJ010000280.1:0-1192 GCA_964613565.1 uncultured Dehalococcoidales bacterium
CCCATTCATTCAGCACTGAGCCGTAAAAATTCTCCAGAGTTGGCGGATACTCGCCAACCTGCGGAATCAGGATTTTCCCGATGCGTTCGTTATTCCTGACCATCCAATCGTCGAAGACCTTGTCCGATTCCAGTTTTGCGCGTGCCATTGCTCAATACCTCCATACATAGTATTTAATTTCAGAGTACAGATATCCGCCGCTTCTAAAAGCTTGCAGGACCAGCCTCATTTTGTTATTCCTCTATCTGTGGCCCATCGGTCCCTGAACGAAACCAGGTGACCGGCCTGAAATAGCGAGGCACCATGCCTTCCTGCCTGAATTGTGGATAGCCGAGACACAGGGTCGAATAAATGCGCCATGTATCATCGTATCCGAGCTTGGACTTTATTTCCGGTATGAGGTCAACTGTCGCTCCGAAATTGCTCCAGCAGGATCCCAGTCCCAGCGACTTGGCTGCCAGGTTCATGTTCTGCCCGCAGATACCGGCATGCTCCTCCGGCGAGGCCATCTTCTCGTTGCAGCCCAGGAAGATAACAACGGGCGCATTGAAGAAGATCGGCAGTTCCTTTTGGGCCACGCAGCGAAAGCCGCCCTGGACACGGGGATCGAAAGCGCCTGTTGGCAGGTTGCCCACCAGGTTCATGACTGCCTGGTCGTCATTGTACATGGCGTGTATTCCTTGCAGGACTGTATGACAAGCCTCCTCAAACTGACTAATGAGCGCCTTGTCCGTGACCACGGTGAACTTCCATGGCTGCTGGTTTCCCGCACTGGGAGCGAAACGTCCTGCTTCCAGGACTCGCCGTATGAGAGGTTCGGGTACGGGATTTTCTTTAAAGTTTCTTACGCTGCGGCGCTCCAGGATTACCCGCTCAATCGCGGTCCATTCATCGGGATTGCCCTCTGCATCCCTGGGCTTCATGGGCATTTTGATAGGGGGATACTGGATATCGAAGAAGCCTTCATTCACATGGTAGGCCTCGACGATGGAAACGGCATCCACCGGACAGGCGATTATACAGTTGAAACAGGAAAAACAGCTGTGCGTCTCCTTCATTTTAGGGATGTCGTTATCCCCCATCTTCCAGCATTTAAAGGGACAGTTTTTGATGCACAGGCCGCAGGAGATGCACTTTTCCGCATCCACCTCCATCACACCCATATGCACCCCTACCGGGCGGAGCATCGGCT
>CAZTHJ010000280.1:1291-1614 GCA_964613565.1 uncultured Dehalococcoidales bacterium
CATCTCTTCAGGATGGTTACCGAAATGGCCCCCTCGGAGGTATCTATAGAGCCGCCGGAATTCTGAGCCAGACCGACCTTAGCCCCTTCAACCTGCCTTTTGCCTGCTCGATCGTCTGCGACCAGGTGCCAATAAAGCTCCACCACCTGTCGCACTCCTGTGGCCCCGATGGGATGCCCTTGCGATTCCAGCCCGCCGGAGACATTGATGGGGAGCTTTCCGCCCAGGGTCGTGTGACCGGCCTCTGCAAAAGCACCCCCTTCCCCGAGAGGGCAGAAACCCAGTTCCTCGCTGGCATTGAGTTCCCCATAGGCTGGAGCGTC
>CAZTHJ010000280.1:1643-2059 GCA_964613565.1 uncultured Dehalococcoidales bacterium
GCCAGGTCAATGTCTTCAGGCCCGATGCCAGCTCTTTCATAGGCACTCCGGCCCAGACGGGCAAGGGTGCTGCTCTCATTTTCTTTGTCGGGGTCCTCTCCGCTGGCCAGCATGCAGGCCGCCACTTCGACACCGTGGCCGGCGCCTATCATCTTGGCAAATGTCTCAGAGCAGATAACGACTGCCGCCGCGCCATCCCCGATGGGTGAACACATAGGTCTGGTCAGGGGCCAGGCCACTTCCGGAGCCTCAAGTACCTCTTCCACGGTAAAAGTATTCTGATACTGGGCAAGGGGATTCAGCAGGCCGTTGGCATGGTTCTTCACCGCCACGGAAGCCAGTTGTTCCGATGTCGTCCCATGCTTCGCCATATGCGCCCGGGCGATCATGGCGTAAAGCCCGGGGAATGTGACGCC
>CAZTHJ010000281.1:0-1552 GCA_964613565.1 uncultured Dehalococcoidales bacterium
AAGCCACCTTGCCCTGGGCCATTTTCACCTTAAGGCGATAATAATCCTCAAAGCGGTCAGGGCTGCGTCTGGGCGGATCCGCATTGGCTTTGGCCATATTATGAGCCTTGATGCCTACCAGCAACCCTACGCCGACAAGCGTGGAAAAAGGTTCAGGGGCAAAAATAAGAGCCAGAGCAATCGGCTCCAGCCCCATTTTTAACTGTAATCTGCTACTCATCTAAAACAACCCAAAATCATAGCGACTATTTGAGCCACTGTCAAATCATGCTGCCTTGTCAGCATGATGATAGCCTCTTTAGATATATTATTTTATCGTCGCCCGGCGCATAAAAATCCGCAATACGGCATACTACAGCATAATAATTTCCCTCGTAGAATTTCCTTGTATTCTCATATAGAGGCCTGGCAGAGGTTTCAATCAAGATCAATCTACCACCGCTGGAAACGATATCTTTTTCCGCATACTGCAGCAGTTTCGTACCAAGGCCTCTGTTTTTCAGCTCTGCGGAAACGGCCATCCAGTAGATATCCCAGGTTCCCCTGGTCAACGGCGTAGGCCCATATAATGCATAGCCCGCAATTTTGCTTTCTGCCTCTGCTACTATGGGATGATATCCAGATTCATATCCATCCTGGAGATAGGCATCGATCAGTTCCTCTGCCACTTCCACCTCATCTGGTTCGAACTCGGCCAGTCCTTTAAGTATCTGCAGCACCGCTGTCTTATCCTGAGGGGCTAGTGGTCTTAGACTGTAGGTCATACCATGACCTTTTCCTGGGCATACTCAACTATGGAAAGTATCAGCTGGCTGTAGGATATGCCCGCGGCATGAGCCTGCCTGGCCGCTCCTGTATCGGGGGATATATCCGGATTGGGGTTGACTTCCATGACCTTCAGTCTCCCGCTGGCGTCCTGCCGCATATCCACTCTCGCATAGCCGGCACAGCCGAAAAGCCGGCACGCCGACATGGCAATCTCCCCTATTTCCCGCCGCAGGCCAGCATCAATTTTAGCAGGACACTCCACAGCCGTTTTCTCGAAATACTCGCTGTCTGTAATCCACTTGGCCTCATAGGTCAATAAACGTGGCTTATCAGGAGGCAGCATGTAAACTATCTCCGATGGAGGCAGTAACGTATACTCCGCGTTGCCCAGCACAGTGATATTGAACTCCCTCCCGCTTAAATATTGCTCCACCAGGGCATCATTTTCAAACTGCTGCAGAATCCTGCTCACCTGAACCCTGAGCTCAGCCATGTTGTTGACCACGCTTTCCGGGATAATGCCATGGCTGGCATCCTGGTTGCGAGGTTTTACAATGGCGGGAAACTGCAGCTCAAATTCGTCTATATTGCCTACGCTTAAGACCTGGTACTCCGGTACTCTGATGCCATGCTGCAGCATTAATGCCTTGGAATTGGCTTTATCAAGGGCCATACGCAAAGCGCTGCTGGGACAGCCGGTAAAGCGAAGACCTTTTAATTCCAGCATTTCTGCCACGGCCGCCTCAGACTCGGGGAAATCATAAAAACCTACAAAGAGATTGAA
>CAZTHJ010000281.1:1588-2043 GCA_964613565.1 uncultured Dehalococcoidales bacterium
AGTCTTGACACGTTCCATTGGAGGTTTTATCGCCAGCAAATCCACTATATAGCCGCATTCAAGCAGGGCAATATGTACTGAATTGACACACTGCATTACACCCAGAATGGCTTCCCTATCCCGTTCGAAATCATAACCCTTGGGGAAGGGTTCATTGTAAATAATGGTTATGTCTGCATGCATTTTGGATACCTCTCTAAAGCAGCATTCATTATTTTTTCGATGAGTTCATCGTATGTAATGCGAAGCTTGCCGGCCATAATGGGCAAATCACTGCTGTGAGGGTTTAAGCCTGCTAATGGGTTAATCTCCAGGAATAGAGGTAAACCGTTACGATTAACCTTAAAATCTATTCTGGCAAAATCCCTGCAGCCCAGAGTTTTATAAACCTGCAGGCTTAAGTTTTCGATTTGCTGTAGTTGCTGCACCCCTATTTGTGCAGGACACTCATATAT
>CAZTHJ010000282.1:0-2022 GCA_964613565.1 uncultured Dehalococcoidales bacterium
AGGGCAGGTCATCTTGGAAGAAAAACCGGCAATGGATTTTTTAAATATTAGACTTTGTGGAGTTTGCGGTTCCGATATAATGAGGGTTTAAATGGAAAAAAAATATATTATGGCCATTGACCAGGGTACTAGTGGTACCCGGGTGATTCTTTTCAATCATAAAGGGGAAGTATTCAAAAGTTCTTATATTGAGATAAAACAATATTTTCCGCAACCGGCATGGGTAGAGCATGACCCCATGGAATATCTTAGCAGTGTACGAAAATGTGTAAGTGACATCCTCTCATCTCCAGATGTCGATGCCTCTGAAATAGCGGCTCTGGGCATTACCAATCAAAGAGAAACTACTATAATGTGGGATCGGGAAACAGGTAAACCGGTATATAATGCCATAGTATGGCAGTGCAGGAGATCTGCTTCTATCTGTGATGAACTTAAGGCACAGGGTCTTGAAGGACTGATAAGAGAAAAAACAGGCCTGGTCATAGATGCTTATTTTTCCGGTAGCAAAATAAAATGGTTGATTGATAATATCAGCGGGTTAAAGGAAAAGATAAGGAAGGGTAATATCTGTATGGGTACGGTTGACAGCTGGCTTATATGGAACTTCAGCGGGGGTAAATATCATGTCACTGATTATGCCAATGCCTCCCGCACTTTGCTGTTTAATATAAAAACACTTAAATGGGATGATGAGCTTCTGGAAATATTCGGTGTAGATAAGAGAATCCTTCCCGAAGTCAAACCTAACAGTGGTATAATGGCAGTTACCGACAAGGATAGTTTTATGGGTATGGAGATACCGGTAGCAGGAGCAGCAGGGGATCAGCAAGCAGCTTTATTTGGTCAGGGTTGTTTCAGGACAGGTATGACTAAAAATACTTATGGTACTGCGCTTGCCATTATGATGAATATCGGAGAAAAACCCATCCCTTCAAATAACGGACTTACTACAGATCTTGCCTGGGTAATCAATGGAAAACCTACCTATTCTTTTGAAGGTACTATTTTCATTGGAGGTGCAGCCATTCAATGGCTTAGAGATGGTTTGAAAATAATCAAGGATGCCAGAGAATGCGATATATTATCAGAAAAAGTACCTGATACAGGAAATGTATACCTGGTACCGGCATTCACCGGGTTATGTGCACCATATTGGGATATGTATGCCCGGGGACTTTTGATAGGTATTACCAGGGGGACTACCAGAGAACATATATGCAGAGCTACCGAAGAATCTATTGCCTATCAGACCAAGGATGTCTTAAATGCCATGCTGGCAGATGTACCGGCAGGGACAGTCTGTCTAAGAGTTGATGGCGGAGCGGCAAAAAGTGAATTTCTTATGCAGTTTCAATCGGATATCCTGGGTGTGTCAGTGGAAAAACCCAAAAATACTGAAATGGCGGCATTGGGTGCTGCTTATCTTGCCGGATTGGGAGTAGGATTTTGGGAAAATATGAATGAACTTGATAAATACTGGATACTGGATAAAAAGTATAATCCCCTGATGCAGGAAGATAAAAGGGAACGATTATATGCCGGCTGGAAAGAAGCTGTAAAGAGGTCTTTCAACTGGGCAAAATAATTATGAAAAGGAATAGATGAATATTCTTTCGATGGAAAATGTAGGCAAGAGCTTTAGCGAGAAGGTATTGTTTGAACAGGTTTCTTTGGGGATTGGTGACAGCGATCGTCTTGGACTGGTCGGGATAAATGGAACTGGAAAGTCCACATTTTTAAAAATAGTAAGCGGCCATATAGAGCCAGATTCTGGAAGTATCATACGAGCTAACAATCTAACGATACAGTGCCTTTCGCAGGCCCTGGAGTTTGATGAGAGCATGACTGTCCTTGAGCATATTTTACATGGGGAGAGTTTGCTGATGAAGACAATTAGGGCATATGAGGCCATGACGCATCAACTACACCAAACTCCAAACGACGGAAGCCTCCAGAAAAGGCTTGCCGAGTATGCGGTGAAGATGGATGCACTGGATGCCTGGAATGTGGAGACTGAAG
>CAZTHJ010000283.1:0-2018 GCA_964613565.1 uncultured Dehalococcoidales bacterium
TGAAGAATCCTGTTCTTAATCTTTGCCTCTTTCCTTACTACTTCACACATTCTTTGCCTCCTCATATATACTGTCGGAAGTCATCAAGAGGCTCATCAAAATCATCCGATATTTTGATCAGGTCCTTTGCGCTCCCAAATTGACGGGATTGTTTGTTAACCGCAATGGCAGTTAGTTTGGCGATAGGCTTTCCTTTTTTCGTGATAACAACCCCATCTCCGTCCGCAGCCTGTTTAATAAGTTCTGATAAACTTTTTGTGACTTGGTTTATGTCGATATTTTCCATGGATTTCTCCTAAATGTATAAGCTTTCAGCTAACAGCTATCAGCGTTCAGCTATTATAAATCCAACCTCTTTTTTGCTGCTTTTAAAGTAATAGTGGAAGAAGTGCCTTCGTTCTGTTTGGCCTTTCTAAGCATACGAAGATCTTCATAATCATCCAGTTCTTCCTGCTTTAAATCAACCGACATCTCTTCAATATGGTAAAAAATACGCTTTAAATCGGTCTTTGGAATTTTTCTACAATCTTTCAATGAGCCTGGTTTAAATTTGATATTGTATTTCGTCATCAGTGTATTATCTGCCGTCAGCGTTCCGCTAGTGATATCATGTTTAAATGGATTAGAATGGCGCTCTGAAACCCATTTCTACGATGCTCATTCCCTGTCCCTGGTTTACTTCCCCTTTTCCAACAACGCGGTAGTTATAGATGCGGCTCCTTGTCATATCAAGGGAGTCCCCGGCGATTACACCTGCGTAAATGGTCAAGAATCTCTGGTCGCCATTATTTGCATTATCAGAAACCCGTGAGTTCGTATCAGTCCAATTGGCCTGATTAGTAATATCATTGGGAACAGGCAGTTCCGTTGGCAGGTTCAGCCACGGCATGGCTGGATCGGTAGGGTCGGTAATCGCCTCTCCTGTATTAGCCAGCAACTGGATGTTTTCCATGGCTGCTCCCTCTGCGTTATAAAAGTTCGCCCTGGATACCATCTCGTTCCCGGCAATCTGCAGCTCGATGTCCGTGAGTGTTGTAGCTGATATGCCCATCAGTGTGAGCAGCACAAGCAGAATCAGGGCTACAATCAGGATGGACCCGTCTTCTTTGACAAGCATATTTCTTTTCATAATATTAGCCTCATAAATTTGGTTATTTTCATCATGCTTGCTCAAGCAAAAAGTTGTGATCTGGTACATTTGAGCCTTGCCGGCCGTATCTCCATCAGGCCTAAATATCTCACATTTACTTCTATCGTTTTATATGCAGTAGTACCAGCGCCAATCTCTTCTACATCCCAGGTTATCTTATAGTTGTCTACATCGCGACTGCCATCGACCATGTTGGCGTAGGGCAGTGCCATAAGATCTTCTAATGCGTCCTGTGCGAGCGTAGAGGCGCTTGTCCTGCCGTAGGCAAAATTATTCCCCCTCAGGGCGGCGCCCTGCATGGCGCCAACTGCCAATATGCCAAAGGTCAGGATTGAGATTGCAATAATCACCTCTAATAGGGTGAACCCTCTGTCTTCTTTTAGTTTTATGAACATAATGTACCTCTTCCTGAAGATTAAGATCTTTTTCTAAAGGTTACGGCACCTGATATTTGATGTAAGAATTTTTCGATGAAAATTGTCATTTGGGGCGGTATATATCGGGTTAACTGTATCCGCTTGGTTGAAAAAAGAATCATTGTTGCTATATCCCAGGTCTCCCCTGCCTGTCCTTGCTACTACAGTTATCTGCACGGATTGTATGTTTGGAATACTGGCCGATGGGACAGCAGTTTGACCAGGATTAAGGACGTTGTTGTTCGGATCCAGATAGACAAAATCAAGGGCATCAATATTTTCTGCAAGGGCCTGACCTCCCCTGGTGATTTGATTATTTGCATCATCCAACGCGTAAGTTACTGACTCATTCCAGCCATTGGTGCTTCCGTCAGCGGTATTGTTGGCCGGATCCGTGCCGGTCCTTATATCCCTCGTGAAGCTGATTGAGGTCGGTCCGGCGGCTGTGATAC
>CAZTHJ010000284.1:0-2013 GCA_964613565.1 uncultured Dehalococcoidales bacterium
ATGAATTGTCTGCCGGCTTCGGTTACAGAACTTTCCTTAATTGCTTCAACAATATCAATAACATCATCAACCGTATAACCCTTCGCCTTAATCAGCCAGACAGCGGTGAGCATAGCGACCCTTTTTCTGCCGCTGCTATCGTGCAGTAACACCGGCAGGTTTGTAAGGGAAAGCTCGGCGGCCACATCCCTGACGGCCTCTTCCTCGTACTCGATCTTATCTGCGGGGAAGCGCTTGCCCCCACCTAGCACCAGCAGCACCGTCCAGGGGGCGAACTTCTTCTTCAGCGCATTGAAATCCTGGGAGAATAATCCTGCCGTGATGGCGGCCAGTTCCAGGTCGTTGAGTATCAGGCATTCCTCTCCCACCATGCGCCTCTGTACCTTATAGACAAAGCGGGTGGCTGACTCCAGCGAGTCAAAGGGAACGAAAAAGGTCTTATTAACCTTTGACCTGTATTCCACCTTGCACTGAATCCAGGTGGCGATGCCCAGCGTGCCCTGGGCGCCCTGGAAGAGCCGGCTCCAGATGAAATCGCCGGGGCCGGAAGGGTTCACTCCCTGCGAATAGCTCTTATCGGGAAAACCCGGCACGCAGGCGGAGCCGGTCTTGAACAGCTCGCCCTCGGGCAGCACCACTTCCATGGTGATGATAGGATCGGTATATTCAAATTTGGGGGTCAGCCCGGGCTCCCTTTCCAGCAGGCTGGTGAGGGCCGACTTCTGCGCATGCGGCAGCAGTGGTATGGTGGCCATCAGGTCATGTTTGGCCAGCTCCGTATGCAGCTGGCCCCAGGTCACGCCCGGCTCAAACCTCGCCATCCTGCTGCGCTCGTCAATGGCTAGGATTTTGTTCATCTTGCGCAGATCCATGATGATCCCTGAATGCACGGGCAGCGTATTTCCGTAGAAATGCACGCCCGAACTGACGGGAATCAGCGGGATTTTGTTTTCATTGGCCAGTTGCACAATTTGCTGCACCTCCGCGGCGCTTTCCGGCTGTACCACGTAGCTGGGCGGATACGCCTTGCTCAGGCTGTTGTCCCTGGCATAGGCGGAGAGCTTTTCCGGCGCATCGGAAAAGTCCTTTTCCCCCACTATCTTGGACAGGCCATCTTTGATGGACATAGCTTGACCTCCTCATCGAGCAGTAGCTGCTCATTATTTAAAATTACACAGGGGTATGGTTTGACCTCACAGCAGTATAGTAGGTTGCCTGAAAGAGGTCAATTATGTATTGTCATAACTTTATTACATTATACAACTAAGTTTGGCAATTTTCAACGGGGTATCGGGGGCCGGGTTTTTAATACATGGCTGGGGGATACCAAGGGATTACCATCAGATTAAAATAACATGTAAAATATCCCTCACAGTAGCGGGCATATCTGAGGGGGCACTAATGAGCATTCAGAAGATAAAGAACCATACCTACGTGGAGACGGATTTCATGGGGGCCAATGTAAGCTGTATAGACACCGGCCATGGCCTGATCCTCATAGACACCCCGCATATGCCCGCCGAGATGCGCCAATGGAAGGAGGCGCTGGGCAGGATCAGCAACAAGGACATAGCCTATGTGATCGATACGCACCATCACTTCGACCACTGCCTGGGCAACGCCTTCTTCAGCTCGAATGTAATCGCCCACCAGTCCTGCTATGAGGAGATGCTCAAGGAGGACGGCACCATGCGGCGCTACTTCGTCTCGGACATCCCGGATATGCCCGCGGAGATGAAAGAGGCGGTCGGTTCCGTGCGTGACTTGCCCAATGTCTACCTGGACACGGCGATGGTCATGGATCCCGCGGTGCTGCAGATTTGCTTCCGCGAGCTGGGCACGGAGCGCGTGGTATTCGCGACCGACATCCCCATCGCCAGCATGCGCGGGCGCCGGGTGGGGGTGATGGATCACTGGGTTGATCTGGTCTGGGACGGGTATCCTCCCAGCGCCTATCGCGTGGCGACCACCAACATGCGCGCCACCTTCATGGTCTACGAGATTATCCATGCG
>CAZTHJ010000285.1:0-2013 GCA_964613565.1 uncultured Dehalococcoidales bacterium
GGACAAAATCTACCTTATATATTAAAACGCAGCCCGAGGGCCAGGTATCTGCGGCTTGAAATCAGGCCGGGGGCGGGTCTGGTGGTAGTGGCACCACGGCACTGCAGCCTCTCCTTCATAGAGAATTTCATCCAGCAGAAGCAGTCATGGATTCAGCGCAAGCTGCAGATGCTGGAGAATTGTGCCCTGCGTCCACTCATGGAGATCAGGGACGGTGGTGAGATATTTTTCCTCGGCAATAAGGTCAGCATCCTGATGCGGAACGGCCCCAACAAAGGAGCTGGGGCCATCCTGGAGGGGGAGAAATTGCTGGTAAACCTGGACCGCAGCGGCAGAAGCCTGCCGCGGGTGGTGGAGGACTGGTACCGCCTGCAGGCACAGTCCATATTAAAAGAAAAGCTGGACAACTGGAGCCACAATATGGGCATACCATATACATGTTTCAGTGTCCGCGGACAGAAAACAAGGTGGGGCAGCTGCTCGCGGCGGGGCAGCCTAAGCTTAAACTGGAAGCTGCTGAAGACGCCTGAGCCAATCATCGACTACGTCATTATCCATGAGCTGGCCCACCTTGAGGAAATGAATCATTCCAGGGACTTCTGGAAGCTTGTAGCCCTGCATTACCCTCAATATAAACATGCACGCAAGTGGCTGTCTGCGCAGAATGGCATGCTGACCCCCTGACCCATCTCATTGACAGGGAGAAATGCTATGTTAAAATAGGCCATCTCATGCATGCTGCGTGACAAATTCAATTTAGAAGGAGACGCCATATGAAAAAAGTCATGCTAACGATCGGTTTTATCGCCTTTGCAGTAGGCATTCTGCTTGCTGTCTTTTTCGGCATTTTCCCCTTTCCCGGAATAATGGATACTGTCTTGATTGTGCTCATCCTTTTGGGTGTAATCGTTGGGTTGCTCAATATAACAGCCAAAGAGACGATACCTCTTCTGCTCGCCACCATCGCTTTGGTGGTGGTAGGCAATGTGTTTAAGTCCATCACCGCCTTCGGTATAGGGCTAGTGCTGGACAATATACTCAGCCTGATAGCCACCCTCATGGCCCCAGCCGCTGTAATTGCAGCCATTAGGGCGCTGGTTGCCATTGGTTTCCCCAAAGATTAAACTGGCAGCAGATGAATAATATAGGGGACAATCTCGCCTCCCTGCATGAGTGCATGCACCGTGCCTGCCAACGCAGCGGCAGGGATATTGCGGAAATTACACTGGTAGCCGTAACCAAGGAGACGGACAGCGCAGCGGTTGAGACAGCTTTCAGGCTGGGACAGAGTGACTTCGGGGAAAATCGCGTCCAGGAAGCCTGCCTTAAAATAGGACAGTTGCAACATCTCAAGCCGGGGGTAAACTGGCATATGATCGGCCACCTGCAGAGCAATAAGGCCAGGCAGGCCATGGGGCTTTTTGATATGATACAGAGCGTAGATTCAGTTAAACTGGCCCGCCTTATGAACAGGCAGGCTGTGAATAATATGCCGGTACTGCTGCAGGTTGATTTCACGGGCGGAGCCACCCGGAGCGGATTCAGTGTAGAAGAGCTGCGCCCTGCCTTCGAGGAGATCAGCAGACTGCCCAAACTTAGTGTGAGGGGCTTGATGACGATTGCACCTCTAGTAGATGACCCGCAAAAGGCCAGGCCTTTTTGCCGCCGGCTGAGACAGCTGGGAGAGGAACTCAGGCTGGAGCATCTCTCCATGGGCATGACTGATGATTTCGAGGTTGCTATAGAGGAGGGCGCCACTATTATTCGTATTGGCCGTGCCATTTTCGGCCAGAGGAGGATTTAATGCGTACAGGCTTTATCGGTGGCGGGGTCATGGGAGAGGCGCTGCTGAAAAATCTCATCGGCAGGAGCATATCCAAAGCGAATGATATCACCGTGAGCGATGTCAGCGGGGCGAGAAGAGACTACCTGCATAAAACCTATGCTGTCCATTGCGTTATAAGCAACCTGGAAGCGGCAAAGGAAGTGGATGTAATTATACTGGCAGTCAAG
>CAZTHJ010000286.1:0-2004 GCA_964613565.1 uncultured Dehalococcoidales bacterium
AAGGAGAAGAGCACGGCGCTGTACCAATCGGGGAGACAGGCAGCAGAGAAATTCTTTACTTCCTGGGATTTCACCAGCTATATAAAGAAATATCGCATGGGTACGCCGTCAGCGCACAGAAGCGACATGCTGAGGCAACGAGCAGCCGGCACCCCCTAGACTGGCTACTACGGATAGTGCCGGATATAGCCTATATCCCTGTAGATTTCAAGGTTATGCTTTATAGTGTGGCGGAAGCGTTTGCGCTTGCGGTTGGTGAAGGTCACGATGGTGTCTATATTCAGCGGCTGTTCCCGCTTAAAGTAGGATGCTGAGGTATCCAGAAAAGTGGTGATTATTTTGCGTGGGGGCATGAATTCTATCCTGCGGAAAAGGGGCATATCGGAAATCCCCTTGCTTCCGCCCACGCCCCGTATATCATGGCTGAAAGTGACTGATACTCTATAAGCCGGTGCCTCGCCGATATTCTCTATAGCAATAAAAAAGAGCCCCTTCTCGAATACGAAGTCAACGATAACATCAGGTTCACCGTTATTCATGATATATTGTTCCTGTTAATCCCGCTGGAAGCCTTCGTGGCAGATTTCCAGCTCTTCAATGGCTATTTCGCTTTCCAGAGCATTTAAATCAGGACCGGACATGCGGCAGGGCCAGCCCTCCAGGAAGTTCCACCGGACTACATCCTCGTGCTTATCGTTGAGGAGGATAATGGAGCCGTTTTTCCTTGTGATTTGCCCGTCGATTACACTTTTACGCCATTCGTACAGTTCCTTTGAATCAGTAACACCGCGTTTCAGAAAAATACTGGAATATATGGTAAGGCCGGGAAGCTGATGTACTGTATTAGCTTCAGTCCCCTCGCGGTATTCAATCACCTCGGTCTCTGATTCCAGGCCACTGCATTCCATAAAACCAGCCACTGTTATACCATCTATCTCCAAACGGAAATTGCAGTTGCGGTAAGGGTCTTTTCTGGCATGTGCAGACATAGCTTCATTCTCCTTTTCGTGGCTTTCCGCCTCATAGTATTTTTCCTCTTTAGCGGCTTCCATCGGTTTCCTGGGGTGCTCACCTCTACGTAATCTCTGTCCCTTAATATTTCGCCTCGCTTAACCATAGTATATATAAAGCGTAGTACACATACAATAGCCGTGATGTGAAGTTTCAGGCTAACTCCGGTGAATGGATAAATAGCCTGCCAGGCACATTTCTATTCTATAAGTTTGAATTTGCTTTGTGCCGCCCCGCAGACAGGGCATCCATCTGGTGCCTGCCCGGCAACAGTATTGCCACATACCTGGCAGACAAAGTACGGCTTATTTTCCACATTCTGTCCCGTTTTTAAAGCTTCCAGCGCTTTCTCAAAGTGCTGATGATGGATTCGCTCCACCTTATCGGCATACTGGAAGGAAATCCCGGCTTTTTCGTTTTTTTCCTCCTCGGCCTGCACAATAAAAGGGGGATACATGCGGGTAAACTCACGGTGCTCCCCTGTGGAGCCTGCCAGCAGGTTATCCTTTATTGAGCCTACTCCCCCCATAGTATTAAAGTGGTTTCGGGCGTGGACCGTCTCTGCCTCCGCCACCGCCCGGAACAGCCGCGCTATCTGGGGATACCCTTCTTCCTCTGCTTTAGCGGCAAAAAAGAGATAGCGGCGGTTAGCCTGGCTCTCTCCCGAAAAAGCAGATTGCAGGTTCCCATCTGTTTCGTACTTCATAATCCTCCTTCAATATGTCCTGCCGGCTTATTATAGTTATTATATGACATAGGAGTTATTCAGTCCATAATTGTATTGCTGCTATGTTCCGTATAGCCGACAATGATGATAAAAAAGTGGTAAAATTACTGGTACATGTAGAAAAAACACAGGCTTTCGATAATTGGCAGCATAGTCCATATCATTGCTACAAATGCCGCTGCGCTCGCGCTGCCCTGGTTATTAAAGCTGGTCATTGACAGCATTAAAGATTATCCGCAATCGAGCCCCCAGCTCATAAAATACTC
>CAZTHJ010000287.1:0-1982 GCA_964613565.1 uncultured Dehalococcoidales bacterium
AGGCACGCCGCGCACCTTCAGGTATATGAACGGCTACAGCAGTCATACCTTCAAGTGGTACAATGCCAAAGGCGAGTATTTCTGGGTACAGTACCATTTCAAGACGGAGCAGGGTATCCAGAACCTGACGCGCGATGAGGCCACCAGGATGAAGGGCGAGGACCCGGACCATGCTACGCGCGACCTACACGATGCCATCGCCAGGCGTGAGTATCCCTCCTGGCGGCTGGAAATGCAGATCATGACGCCCAAACAGGCAGAGGAGTACCGCTTCGATCCCTTCGATATCACCAAAGTCTGGTTCCATGCCGATTTTCCGCCCATGACCATCGGCCGAATGGTGCTCAACCGCACCCCGGAGAACTCCTTCGCCGAGGTGGAACAGGCGGCCTTTTCGCCGGCCAACTTCGTGCCCGGCATTGCCGCTTCACCCGACAAGCTGCTGCAGGGCAGGCTCTTCTCCTATCATGACACTCACCTGCACCGCCTGGGTTCCAACTATCACCTGCTGCCCATCAACCAGCCTAAAGCGGCAAAGGTAAACTACTATCAACGCGACGGCGCCATGATGTACGGCGACAACAGCAAGGGCATGCCCAACTATTATCCCAACAGCTTCGGCGGCCCCGAGCCCAAAGCCGACATGGGTGAGCCCCCCTTTGAGATTTCCGGCATGGCAGCCAGACAGGCCTACAACCATCCCAATGATGATTTCTTCCAGGCTGGCGAGCTTTACCGCCGCGTCATGACGGATACGGACAGGGAGCATCTGGTGGGAAATATCGCCACGCACCTGTGCAATGCGCAGAAACGCGTTCAGCTGCGCCAGGCAGCCCTCTTCTATAAGGCAGACCCGGACTACGGCACAAAGGTAGCCCAGGGACTCAAGCTGGATGTGAAAGAGGCAAAACGCCTGGCAGAGATGTCCGCTGCGGATAGGGCGAGTGCCACGGCCAAATAAGCATTGTTTAAATCAGACCCGCCTGGCGAAAGAGGTCATACTTGAAGTATGACCTCTTTATTGTTATTTAAAAATATTTATCACGCAGGGACGGGCTGACCTGAAGGTAGGCCCGTAACGATTTCCCCGTCATGGCGGGGAGCGAAGCGACGTAGCCATCGCATCCTCCCGTCACCCCGGCGTGGTGAGATCACCACGCTGCGTAAGTCATGACGATTTAAAAAAGGTCGCGGTGACGGATATATTAGGGATCGTGATTGCGGAGATAAAGGCTGGTTTCTTAACTGATAATTTAAACAGGGTGCATGTTGAGATAAAAAAGCAGAAGCAGGGCTTGTCCGTACCCTGCTTCTGCCAGGAGGAGAGTAAAAGTCAAGATTGTATTCTATTTATTCTTGTTCTTATTGTCTTTCTTTTTGGGTCCGGGCTTTCCACTATCGTCGTCTTCGTCTACAGCCTCATCATCCTGTCCCTGTTGAATCTGCAGCGTATTCCCGTTGAGCTCCTGCTCCCGGTTCTTCTCCTTGTTCTGAGGTACTCCCTGATTCAGTTCAAGATGTTGGTTCGCTTCCAGGTTTCCCTTTCCTTTCTTTACACCGGCATTATCGATTGCCCTGGAGTTGGGATTGAAGGGCTTCTGCAGGCCAGGGGCTGTATCTATGCCCTTGCCCGGCACGCCTCTGGCCTTGAGTATTTGCGCCTTGAACAATTCCGCCAGCGCGTTGGTTAAAACCACCACCTCATCGCTGCTGGCCGTTACTGCGCTGCCATGGGGATCCTCGCCGGAGGCCGTAGCAGTATTTACAATCGTGCCCTTGAGCACATCGGCAAAAGTTACCGTATAGGTTGCGGCGGCGCTGGCGCTCTGCCCGGGATCTAGGCTGGTGACATTGTCGCTCAGCGCTATGGCTCCCAGCTTATCATCCATCAAAGAAAGCGCGGAGATGGCAACATCTCCGTTATTGGCCACCGTGTAGGTATAGGTAATAACTTCATTGAGCCCTGCCTTTTCGACACCGGC
>CAZTHJ010000288.1:0-348 GCA_964613565.1 uncultured Dehalococcoidales bacterium
ACGCCGGCAGGAAGCCCGTAGGCCTGGTAAACGTTAACCTGCTCAGCGGGCCAGAACTTTCCTTTAACAATTTCCTAGACCTCGAGGCTGCCTGGAGCACTGCCTGTGATTTTCCCGATCCAGCTGTCGTGATTATCAAGCATACCAATCCCTGTGGCTGCTGCATGAATACGAATCTGATCAAGGCCTATCAGAATGCGCTGGCGGCTGATCCCGTTTCAGCATTTGGCGGTATAGTGGCCTGCAACCGCAAGATGGATATAAAGCTGGCCAGCGAGATAGACAAGACACATTATGACTGCCTTATCGCTCCGGAATATGATGAAGAGAGCATCAAACTGCTGGGGC
>CAZTHJ010000288.1:434-1979 GCA_964613565.1 uncultured Dehalococcoidales bacterium
TGGTGCAGGATGAGGACTACTATACGGAAAATGAGTTCAAGCCCAGGGTGGTGAGCAAGCGCCAGCCCACGCAGGCTGAGATGCGTGATATGCTCTTCGGCTGGAAATGTATCAAGCATATCAAGTCCAATGCCATCGCAATTACGAAGGATAATAATATGCTGGGCATGGGCACCGGCCAGCCCAACCGCGTTGTCAGCGCCAGGCTTTCTGCAGAGAGGGCCGGCGAAGCCGCCAGGGGTGCCGTGCTGGCTTCAGACGCCATGATACCCTTCCCTGATACCATTGAAGTAGCGGCCAATGCCGGCTGTACTGCTGTGATACAGACCGGCGGCTCGGTGCGGGATGAAGAGGTAATTGCCTATGCCGATAGCCGCAACCTGGCCATGGTGTTTACGGGTATACGCCATTTCAGGCATTAAATATATTCATACTTGCTTGATATGTAAGAGGAGGGATACCGCTATCCCTCCTCTTCTTTTATCCCCGGCACTTTGCCTCGCTTTAAACAATTACCTTAGTCATGTATAAAACAGTACCTAAGTCCGATTTAAAAGGGCGCAATCCTTATTATAATTGATATATACGGAAATCGTAGAGGAATATTTTAGAGGAAGACATGTCAGGTAGCATGGCAATAGAAGGAATGGGTATCTTTCAAAGGCAGCCCTTTGAGCATCATTGCAGACGGCTGCTGAGAATGCTGGTGCAGAGGGATATTTATCTCATGGGGCATGTGGGGCGTGTTGCTGCTGTTGCTGAGCGTATTGGCCGGCGAATGCACCTGCCATCAGCTTTAGTTTATAACCTGCGCTGGGCAGCCTGGTTGCATGATGTCGGCAAAATAACGCTTGCTCCACAGCTGCAGAATAAACAGGGTCCACTTACACCCAAAGAACGCCGTATCATAAGTCAGCATGTCCGCATCGGCTGCGAGATGGTCAGTCCCTTCGCACCCGACGACATTGTCGAGATCATTGGCAATCATCATGCCCATTATGCAGGCAACGGCATACCTCAGCGATATTTGGGTGATGGCATACCAATAGGTGCCAGGATACTTGCTGTAGCGGATGCGTTTGATGCACTGACCTATGACAGGCCTTATCACCAGGCTGTTTCAACCCCTGCTGCGCTGGGGGAAATCTGTAAATGTACCGGTACCCAGTTCGACCCGGCAGTGGTGCGGGCTTTCCTGGAGATATCGCAGATCGGCGGCGCGGTGCGGGATGAAGAGGTAATTGCCTATGCCGATAGCCGCAACCTGGCCATGGTGTTTACGGGTATACGGCATTTCAGGCATTAGTATTATTCGTTTTATATAAATAATTGATTTACCAAATACAAAATTTCTTGGTAATATCGCACTGCCATTCCGTATTTTTTCTAGAAATAGGCTTAAAAGAAGGACGAAATTTTGTTTAACTAAGAGGTTTACCTAGGGCATTCTATCTTTGATTATTAATAAATCAGCTTTAGCTTTCGTGTTCTTTTGTAAATCCTGTGAAATCTCAGCGGCTTTCTTCATCAACTCATCGGCAAAAT
>CAZTHJ010000289.1:0-1977 GCA_964613565.1 uncultured Dehalococcoidales bacterium
AAAGAAGGCCGACGAATGAGCTCAATATACCGCTGACCGCTTTGCTGAAATAGGGGGACGCATTCAACTTGTCAAAATAGGGACCGATTCCCACTACGATTAAGAAAGATGGCAGAAATACAGCAAAGGTAGCAATAGTACCACCGAGTAATCCGTAAAGTAAAAAACCTACAAAAGTAGCCGTAATGACGATTGGCCCGGGGGTGATTTGCCCAAGGGCAATACCGTTTAGAAATGTCGGCCCATCCATCCACGCGTTTACGTTTACCACCTCATTGAACATGAGTGGAACAGAGGCGAACCCGCCTCCGAAAGCAAACAGGTCTATGCGGAACATTAGCGCAGCCAGGTTAAAAAGACCTCGATTGGCAAAAAAGAGAATGGCGAAACCTAGTATGACGACCGTTACGATAATCAATGTAGGCCTAGTCGTAGTAATCCGTTTGCTTAATGGTACAATGGGGGGACTGGGCTGTTTTATATAGAGCACAATCCCAGCTATTGCGGCCAGCAAAATTACAAGAAAAGGATTCAGGCCAAATCCAAATAGTATCCCCGCTACAATCGCTATGGCCGCTGCTTTCCAACTCTTTATGGATGTCCTGCCGAATGTAATGGCTGCATTAGCCACAATCGACACGATAATAGCCTGTAACCCGTTGAACGCTGAAATTATTACCGACAAGTTTCGGGTATGCATGTAGACTGCCGATAGCGCCATCATGACTAAAAACGCGGGCAGTCCGAAGCCGATGAAGCTGACTACAGCTCCCGATACCCCCCTGACCCTTAACCCCACATAGGCAGAAGATTGCATGGCTGTGGCCCCCGGTACCATCTGGCAGAAGGCAACTCCATCCCGGAATGACGCATCATCCATCCACTTCTTCTGTTCCACAACCATTCTGCGGATATAGGCAATCATGGCAGGGCCTCCGAAAGCAGTGGCCCCTAACCTTAAGAAAGACAAGAACAGGCTGGCCAGAGAAGGTGCCTTTTTAGTCGGCTCGATTTGCGTAGGTTCCATCAAAGCCCGTCGGTTTGACAGGTATTTAATAATCTGTTAACATAAATAATGGGCATATGCTCATAATAACTTAAGTAGCCAAGCAATGTCAAGACCATTCAAATGTCGTAGAATATGCTTTATTCCAGGCGTGACCTATTTCAAGCCAGCCGGCATTCCACTGAGATTTTTGGAGGAAAACTCCCTCTCGCTCGAGGAGATGGAGGCAATACGTCTCCGTGACATGGAGCACCTAGAGCAAGTGGGATGTGCCCGGAAGATGAACATTTCCCGGCCTACGTTCCAGAGAGTTCTCGCTTCTGCCCGGCAGAAAATTGCTGATAGCCTTCTGTCCGGTAAAGCATTGCGGATTGGTGGTGGCAACTATGAGCTAAGTACATTAGACGTGGTGGCTGGGGCTAAAGAGGAAGCGGACACCACCAGAGATACCACAAAAATAGATACCAAATCAGTTTAGAAATACATATAGGGAGGAACAAGGAGTCTTATGAAAATCGCACTTTTATCGGAAGATGGAGTCACCATCAGCCGGCATTTAGCAACATAGCATTGCATCGAATTGTTAATAAATAGATTTAAAATGCAGGAGGAAGCAAAATGAAATATGCAATACCAGTTAGCGGAAGCAGGCTGTCCGCGCACTTTGGCCAGTCGACCGAGTTCATGCTTATAGATGCGGACGAAAACAACGGCCAGTTAACCAATAAGGAAATACTTTCCACCTCACCCCATAATTGTGGCAATCTGCCCGGACTACTAGCGGACAAAGGGGTATCGGTAGTCTTGGCCGGAGGGATGGGCATGGGGCCACGCCTGGCCTTTGAGCGGCATAATATACAGGTAGTGCTTGGTGTTACTGAAACCGATCCTGAAAAAGCGGTGATGAGCCATCTTAACCGGACGCTCATCAGCGGCCAGAACATATGCGAGCACGGCGATAGCGTCTGCGA
>CAZTHJ010000290.1:0-1969 GCA_964613565.1 uncultured Dehalococcoidales bacterium
CGTAAAATGCGTAATATCCTGCGGCAGCCTGGCAGCATCCAGCCTGCCCAGCGTTATATGAGGCGAAAACTCACGCTTCTCAGCTTCAAACCCCAGTCTGGACAAACCTGAATCAATGGCAGATTGCAGCCTGGCCAACTCCTCCAAATCTCCCCCCATACCTATCCACAGCACCCGTGGCTTTCTGGGACCGGGGAAAAATCCCAATCCTGACAGCGAAAGGTTGAATACAGTAGTATTCAGGCAAACGCCTGCAACAACATTTTGCACAGGCTGAAGCATGCTTTGTTTAATAGAGCCGAGGAATTTCAGGGTGATATGTATACCGGCAGGCCTGACCCATTTAACAAGCTTCTGGCCGTCCATCCTCAAGGTATCTATCAGGACAGACAGCTCTTTTTTTACATGGTCGTCAAGCTCAATAGCAATAAATGAACGTATCGATACATCTCCCATAGTTCCCCCGCTTAGCTATATGTCATGTGGGGATCAGCCCTGCCGCATTCTTTCCCAGTATCTTTTCCAAGTCATGCTTATCCAAATGTGCAGCGTAAAGGTATTGCAGTACTCTGCCTGGTGACATTAAGGGGAAATCGCTACCAAACAGCAGCTTGTCACTGTGAATTACATCATTAATGGTTTTAAGCACAAGCGGCTCATATAAAAAAGGCACTGCAGCCAGATCAAAATAGACGTTTCTCAATGCCTTGCGCACCTCCGGCATAAAAGCATAAAAGGGCAGGCCGCCGCCCAGGTGCGCGCAAACAATATTTAAGTCCGGATATGCCTGGATAAAATTCAGCAGCACATCCGGTGTGGCGTTGCCCTTACCCGCATATTGATGTCCCACGGGTTCCGAGGAGTGTAGCATGAGCACAAATTTTTTCTCCGTGATGAAGTATGCCACATCTTTCAGTGTAGACTTAAAACCGGGGATATCCAGCAAATCAAGCCTTATTTCACCTGCGCCGCAGGCGCCTTGTGCCAGGCATTTGTCAATTTCTTTAAGCGCTGATTCATCAGAAGAAAAGGGAATACCGCACAAACCCACCAGCCTCTGAGGATAACGCGCAACACAATCCAGAATATAATCATTGACCTGGATACACGGCCCAGGGTTTACCCAGTTGATATTGACCACCACTGCACGATCGATTTGATTCTCATCCATGGAATTTATTAGGTCATCCACGGTAGCCATCCTGGATCTGGGATCAGAGTAAAGCTGGGCAAAAAAGCTGTCCAGGCGGCAATAATCTTCCCTTTTCTGGATGATTTCCTGCGGGAAAATATGATTGTGAAAATCTATCAGCATATCGAGCATTATAATAGACACAGGTGAAGTTCTCAATTCCTCAGTATCCGATAGACTTAATGCATCAACTATTTTATAATGATGCACTACCAGATATTAGTTATGAGCAATTTATCGAATCCTTTTAATCTCACACTTCCTGACCTGGAAACTAAGGCGCGCAAGCTGCGCCGGCATGTGATCAACATGATCTCAACAGCGGGCAGCGGGCATCCCGGCGGCTCGCTGTCGGCAGCAGATATTGTAACAGCACTTTACTTCAGTGTAATGCGGCATGATCCAGAGAACCCGCACAATCCAGAGCGCGACAGGTTTATCTTAAGCAAAGGGCATGCCGCCCCCATCTTATACGCAGCGCTGGCAGAGAGCGGCTATTTCCCCCTTGAAGAACTGTCAACCCTGAGAAAACTGGACAGCAGGCTGCAGGGGCACACCGACAGGAATTTAACGCCCGGCGTGGAAATGTCCGCTGGCTCTCTGGGGCAGGGACTTTCATTCGGTATCGGCATGGCACTGGCCGGCAAGCTGGATGCCAGAGACTACCATGTTTATGTATTGCTGGGGGATGGCGAATGTGACGAGGGACAGGTTTGGGAAGCAGCCATGTCGGCAGCTCATTTCAAAGTGGATAATATTACCGCAATCGTGGACTAC
>CAZTHJ010000291.1:0-1960 GCA_964613565.1 uncultured Dehalococcoidales bacterium
ACAAAGTTCAGATGGTTGAGCCGCCCGTCAGCGCAGTCGAACCAATTCCCCCGCTGAAGTCCACATTGCCTGCTGCGGAAGAGGAAACAGCAGCCCCGTTGCCTGATAATTCCCAGAATGAATCCGTATCTGAAAAAATGTATGTTGGCAGCATTAAGAGCAACAAGTACCATCTCCCGGATTGCAAGTGGGCAAAGGAAATTATACCATCGAATCAAATCTGGTTTTCCTCACGCGCCGAGGCCGAAGCCAAAGGCTATGTTCCCTGCAAAGTTTGCAAGCCCTAACCCTGTTTATGGCTTTATTGCAGCTTCGGGATTAACACATGGCTTAAGCCATGGAAGCGGCTATCTGCCAGTGAAAAAAATACTGATAAACTGCAGGATGAAGCCCAGCAGCGCAATGCCGATGCCGCCGAGCGCCAGCATGGGTATTTCCGGCATAATATAGGATAAGATCAGCACGGCCAGACCCAGCCCAATCAATCCCATGCCGATTTTTGTAAGTGTTACGGATGTTGTCATCCTCTGTGCTGCCTGTACCAGCTTCTGAATCTGGCCGGATGTACTATTCAATAAATTTTGCTGCGCCAGGAATTCATTGCCATAGGCTGACAGGGTTGCCTTAAGATCATCCGTAGTAGCCGTAAAATCATTTCTCGCATCTTTTGAATACTGGTTTAGCGATGACATCAGAGTATTTTCTGTCTGGAAGATCTGTTGCTGCAGGTCTTTGATACGGTTGCCCCAGCCCAGCCCCGCCCCACAAGTCGAACAGAATTTGGATGCAGGATTAACCATGCTCCCGCAGTTGGGGCAATTGTCCTGCATGATGGCGCCGCAATATAGACAAAACTGGGTATTTGAATTGTTCTCTGCACCGCATTTACTGCAAAGTAATTTCTGCTGCACGGATAACCTCCTTATTCTTAATGGAGCGACAGCTATTTGCCATTAAGCAAATTATACTACTGCTATATATGAATTAAAAGCACTGAAGATAAAGACGTGGAAATAAGTGATTGAGGTTTTAGCGCTAATCCCGCAGAGTCCTGTCCTGGCAGCATCTTTTTTAATCCTGCCGGCAGAGCCAATTTATTTTAGTGTTACTGACTGGCGGCTTTTATACAAAGCACTGCTGCAAATATGCGCAATGGATTGTATAAGTTCCCCGTCTACAGGCACGTCATTTGACAGCATGAGGAAATTGGCGCTGCCCAGCAGTTCACTATTATGGGTCAGCCCGATAATATAGACATGAGAAATTCCTAAGTGTTTTTGCAGCATCAGGCAGAACTCCGCTGTCAGCACTCCATGAGCCAGGTCTCTAAGACCGCCCTCGATTCTCCTGAGTTTGCCCTGTATGAGTTCGCTCCTGGTAGCTTCATTTATGGGCAAGGACATGCCCAGCGGATTCGTTCCCAGGATATTTGTTAAACGCTGTATTTTGACGTCGCGGCTTAAAATCGCCCTGAGCTGGAAGAGTCTGGATGTTTCGTCAAAGGAGTTTACCACGACTGTTGAGTTTGGCATTATCTCCTGCAGGCACTGCCCTATATGCCGATATAAATGATCCTCGGAGTAAACTTCCGCCAGCCTGAATATCATATCCCTCACCAGCTTGAGCAAGCCCCTCTGGCTGCATTCAGCCATGCTTACATCAGCAAAGATTTCTTCAATGGTAATCTGTGTTTGCTGCATGTGTTTATACCTGACCCTTTTTAGATTATTTACCCGCCATGGGGTAACAACCATATTCTGGCTTAAATCACGGTATTGATAAATAGGCATTTAGTACCATTTGCAGTAGTTCCTTAGTAGTTGATCATGCCATATTTTTAGCAGAGATTTTTAGGCCAAAACTATTTTATTAAGTCCTGTAAAAGTTTATAATCATTATTACAGGGAGAATGCTGAAAAACTCAGATTCAACCCCCTTTATCCCCCAGTCCTGGGGGAAA
>CAZTHJ010000292.1:0-1950 GCA_964613565.1 uncultured Dehalococcoidales bacterium
CCTATCATAATAAAAGTACGATTCCGGTCACTACTACATTGGCCAGGCCGATCGGGAACAGGTATTTCCAGCACAACCTGGTAATCTGATCATATCGAAAGCGCGGCAGCGACCAGCGGGTCCAGTAGTAGAGCCAGAGAATAATAAACAGCTTGATCAGGAAAACAACGAAACCGCATAACAACCCAATCCACTGGTTCAGCCCCATCAGATAATTGACACCGGGAAATTGCCAGCCGCCCAGAAACAAGGTTACGATCAGTGCCGAACCTACGGTCATGGCTACGTATTCACCCATGAAAAACATGGCGAATCGCATGGAACTGTATTCCGTGTGGTATCCGGCCACCAGTTCAGCATCCGCTTCCGGCATATCGAAGGGGATTCTGTTTGATTCCACCAGAAGAGCGGTAATAAAGATGATAAAGGCAGGCAGTTGATAAACCGGAAGCAGCAATCCCCATAAAAACCTTTTATCTGCAGCCTTCACTATCTCTACTATGGAGGTGCTGCCAAAAATCATGAAAATCCCCAGCAGGGATAAGCCCATGATGATTTCATAACTGACCATCTGGCTGGCTGCCCGCAAACCGCCGAGCAGGGAATATTTGTTGTTTGAGGCCCATCCGCCGACCAGTATCCCGTAAATCCCGAATGAACTGACGGCCAGGGCAAAGAGCAGTCCTATGTTCAGGTTCGCCACCACCATGCTGATGGTATACCCCTTTACCTGAACATCCGGGCCGAAGGGGATCACCGCAAAGGCGGTAATTGCCGATACAAGGACGAACATGGGCCCGAGGGCAAACAGGACTTTATTGGCCTCCCTGGGGACAATATCCTCTTTAAAAATAAGCTTGATGGCATCGGCAATTGATTGGACAATACCGGCCAAAGCTACTTTGCCAATGGCAGTGCGGTTGGGACCCAGCCGATCCTGCATAAACCCTGCCCCGCGGCGCTCCACCCATATGAGGATCGGGATTAAACCGGTAGTAAGGAGTATAGCCACTGCTAACTTGATTACTAAAGCGATAACCCGTATGAGCATCTCGGTTGTATTCATTGATCAGCCTATCATCCTGGAAAAGTAATTGTCCAAATCAGCCCTTGAGAGGGCGCGCTCGCCGCTCACCATGGAAGCCAGGCGGGCAATACTTTCGTATACCTGGGGGCAGGGAGCGGGCCTGGCTGCTTCCACAACCTGGGCTATCCCGCGGGCATTCACAAATGTTCCGCACACCTCGCTCCAGTGCGGTGCCGGCATAACCAGATGGCTGATTACCTTAATCTGTTCCGTCAGGCGGCAGGAGAAAAACGCACAGAAAGCGACCTCGTTTAGGCCCTCCATCAAATCAGGAGGTAAGCCCTGGTCAAATATATCGCAACCTAAGATAATGGCCACCTTTATCTTCCCGGAGCTTAGTTTCTCTCTCAAGGCAGTCGGATTATCAATCATCTTCATTTTCTTGAGTCCGGTCATATTGGGGCCCCAGTCAGCCTGTATCAGGAAATTGCCCAGGGCCTGTTGTTCAGTGATATCCTCTCTGCGGGTTAAAGCGATGACATTATCCGCAGCAATAGTATGATGAAACCCTTTCACCGCAGCCGCATCCTGACAACTTGCACCGGCCCCCATAATCACGGCTACCCTTTCAGCTCCTCCTGCACCCTTCAGTTGTGAGGCCAGCAGATCGAGGGCCGCTTGGAGCGGCAGGGTCTGAAAGGAGCCATTATTTCTTTTAAGAGGCTCCAAAACTGGTTGCGCCTCCGCCGGATGGTGATAGTGGAGCCTGCCCAGGTCACACATCCAAATCTTATTGATCTCATTGTTTTCACGTGGCCGGATGCGCTTGATAGTGCCATCTTGTCTCCCTCCTGATATTTCTGTAAACTCCTCTTACGCCTGATTTGGCAGAGAGGTTTAAGGCCATGTTGCCTTCTCCAACG
>CAZTHJ010000293.1:0-445 GCA_964613565.1 uncultured Dehalococcoidales bacterium
CCGGAGGATACGCAGGAAAAATACTCCATATTGATCTGAAAAAGAGGTCTATGTCTGTTATCCACACTGAACAGTATGAGGAGTGGGGAGGTGGCCATGGCATGGGCTCAGCTATTTTCTGGGACTTGTGCAAAGATAAGACCATTGACGGCTTTGACCCACGAAATGTTATTACCATCATGACCTCTCCCCTATCAGGGACGCTGGCGCCCGGCGCCTCGGGAAGATGCGAGGTGCAGGGAATTGGCATCCAGCAATATCCCGTCGGCTGGTTCACCAGGTCCAATTTCGGCGGCCGCTTTTGCGGCATGCTCAAAGCCGCCGGCTGGGATGGCATTGCTATCGAGGGAGCAGCTGATGCTCCGGTCTGGATTAATATAGTCAATGATAGGGTAACCTTCGAAGATGCCCGCGTGTTCAGTGCGTCATTCTCTCCGGATGGAAA
>CAZTHJ010000293.1:511-1949 GCA_964613565.1 uncultured Dehalococcoidales bacterium
TAATGCCCAGACCACACAAATGCCAGCCGTATTGTGCATCGGGCCTGCGGGAGAGAACCTGGTCAGGTCGGCTTCCCTGATTCATGAAACCGGCAGCGCCGCCGGCCAGGGGGGCTTCGGCGGTATATGGGGCAGCAAAAAATTAAAGGCTATCAGCGTCTGGGGAACGGGAGGCATCAAGATAGCCAATCCCAGTGCATTGATGGACGCCAGGCTGTGTCTACAGAAATTTTTCTTCTATCGGCAGAACGTACCTGCCGTGCCGGCGGGCTGTCAGGGATGTGTCAAACTGTGCTCGGTGAGAAGTCAGAAATACGGCAGCGGCTCATCCTGCGCGGATGCCTTCTGGTACTCCGGCGATATGGGCGACGTGATGATTTCACCAGATGATACGCTGCAGGCATGTGATATAGCTCAGAAATACGGCGTCAATATCAGCGATATCATGGCCTATGTGCAAAAAATGTCCCTGGGCGGTTACCTGCTGACTCTGCATAAAATGGGTATATTGGGCCCCGGTAAGGCCATTGATTCAGACCCGCTGCCCTGGGATAAGCTGGGCAAACTGGCATTCTCCGCAGCCCTGGTCAAGGCAATAGCCTGCAGGGAGGGAATCGGGAATGATCTGGCTGAAGGCCCTGCCAGGGCTGCACGAAAATGGGGCAGGCTGCAAGAAGACCTTGCCAGCGGCATCCTGGCACTGTCACAATGGGGCATGATCTGGCACTGGTCATTGCCCGGCGTGGAATGGCCATTCGGCTCCATCCTGGGAGACAGGGATATAAACGAGCATGATTTTGAATTTCATGTGGTTGATAAAGATATGGTAGGGATGGATCTGTACAGAAACAGGCCTACAGGGATAGCAGTATATCCCGAAGATCAAACAGCGGAGAGGCTTGTGACATTGCTCGCCAGTAAAACCATCCCTTATACGGGAGACTCCCTGATGTTCAACTATGCCTGGCAGGGGCCTGACGGGAGCAATATGGATCAGGCACTGGAAAACGGCATCTATTCACATCACAAGGCTAAGATGGTAGCCTGGCACAGGCACTACACCAGATTCTGGAAGCAGTCAATTCTATACTGCGATTGGATGTTTGCCAACTTTACCAGCCATATCAAGCCTGATCACAGCGGCCTAGGTTCCTCAACGCGGTTACAGACAAAAACATGAGCTTTGCCGACGGCATGGAGACCGGCCGCAGGATCTGGAACCTGGACAGGGCCATCTGGATACTACAGGGCAGACACCGCGATATGGAAAAGCCGGCCCCATTTCTCTTCAAGCCCGGTGCTGCAACCAAGAACCCCTTCCCTGTCTATAAGGATGGGAAATGGACCCTTGATACATCCCTTGACAGTCTTTTTCTGGATGAATCCGGCGTAGAAGCGTTTAAGACCAATTTCTACGAGTTCGAGGGCTGGGACAGCA
>CAZTHJ010000294.1:0-1931 GCA_964613565.1 uncultured Dehalococcoidales bacterium
AAGGGCTTCAAGGAAAGAGTCCCCATGGAACCCAATAATATCCCCTTTGTAGTGCTGGGTGCAGGGCTGCTCTGGTTCGGCTGGTTCGGATTCAACGCAGGCAGTGCCCTGACATCGGGGGGGCTGGCTTCCAGTGCACTTGTCGCTACCAATACAGCGGCGGCAGCCGCAGCCATCACCTGGATTATCCTGGGCTGGCTTCACCGCAGGCCATCGGTACTGGGAGCAGCTACCGGGGCGGTGGTCGGGCTGGTGGCAATTACACCGGGAGCAGGTTTTGTGCACCCGCTGGCAGGTATTCCTATCGGTGCTGTTGCCTCAATCCTGTCATATTATGTGATGACATGGCGGCTGAAAACCAACAGGGTGGATGAATCCCTGGACGTGTTCGCGTGCCACGGTGTGGGGGGCATCTGGGGAGCACTGGCAACGGGCATCTTCTGCAGCACTGCTGTTAATTCAGCCGGAGCTGACGGGTTGATTATGGGAAATGGCCTTCAACTCTTAAAACAACTTGCCGGGGTGGTAGCCATAGGCGCCTTTGCCTTTAGCGCTACCTGGATACTGGCAAATATCCTCAAAGCCACTATGAAAATCCGGGTGCACGAAGCGGAAGAAGTAGTGGGCCTGGATATCTCACAACATGGTGAGCGAGCATACGGAGGTGTATCATTATCATCATGAAAAAAATAGAGGCTATTATCAGAGAGGAACGACTGGAACCCGTGAAAAAGGCGCTGGAGGAGCAGGGCATACTGGGCATGACAGTGATCCAGGTCAGCGGCAGAGGCAGGCAGAAAGGCATTGTCCTGCAGTGGCGAGCCGGCGAATACAGGATAGACTTCCTGCCCAAGATCAAGCTTGAAATTGTAATGGAAGAAGACCAGTTCCAGTGCGCAGTGGATACAATCTGTAAATATGCCTGGACAGGAAAGGAGGGAGACGGCATGATTTTTGTTCTGCCGGTAGATTCAGCCATACGGGTGCGTACCAATGGCTGCACCAGCACCTGCGGGGGGAAATAACACCATAGGAATTGCGTTAAGGTCTGAAGCTGGATTGATTTTATACATGGTTTGGAGTTTAATACGAGAATAATGTGAAAAAATAGGAGGAAATTATGTCAGCTAAAACTAAATCTGAGGCCATCGAATATATACTAAAGAAGACCAGGGAACAGAACGTCAGATTTATCCGACTGTGGTTTACCGATATCCTGGGCGTGCTGAAGAGCTTTACCATCACGCATAGCGAGCTGGAGACTGCCCTTACGGAAGGCATGGGCTTCGACGGCTCATCCATTGAAGGCTATGCACGTATCGACGAGAGCGATATGATTGCCATGCCCGACCCGGATACCTATCGGCTCATACCATGGAGGCCCAAGGAGGCAGCCGTAGCCAGGATGTTCTGCAACATCATGAAGCCAGACGGCGACTATTTCGAAGGCGATCCCCGCTTTGCGCTGAAGAAGAACCTGAAAAGAGCAGCAGACCTTGGCTTTACCTACTATGTGGGGCCTGAGCTCGAATACTTCTACTTTAGAGACTCAAAGGGCACAGAGTGCCTTGATGAGGGCGGTTATTTTGACATGACACCGCTGGATGCTGCCAGCGATTTAAGAAGAGATACCGTTCTGACTCTTGAGGAGATGGGAATCGGTGTGGAGTATTCACACCATGAGGTGGCGAAAAGCCAGCATGAGATCGATATGCGCTATACTGACGCTCTCACCATGGCAGATCAGGTAATGACATACAGGTTGATCGTCAAACAGATAGCCCTGACTCACGGGGCCTATGCTACCTTCATGCCCAAGCCTGTCTTCGGCATCAACGGCAGCGGTATGCATGTACACCAATCGCTCTTCAAGGGGAATGCCAATGCCTTCTTTGACAAAGGCGATAATTACCATCTGTCCCGATTGGCCA
>CAZTHJ010000295.1:0-722 GCA_964613565.1 uncultured Dehalococcoidales bacterium
CCACCATGGGGTCTATCCTGTTGTTTGTATCCGACAGCATTTTTTCTTCTGCCGGGGAATAAACGCCTCTTACTGCCATAGTGATTCAACCTCCATAAAATATTTAGATATCAGGCAATGCAAATGTACTGACTGTGCGGGAAAGCCTCTATTCCGCCCTCGTAATAGTCCTCCAGTATCTCCTCGAGAAAGATCTCTGCCTTGAGCAGGTCCCTTTTTTGCGGCCTTTTCTGCTGCTCCCAGTGCCACATGATGCTGCGGTCCCAGCCGGGGACATCCCGCTTGTCAGCCACGGCCTCCTGCAGCAGCTTGCGGTCTTCCGCGGACAAAGAGGCGAATTCTGCATGATTGGGGTCATCCCTGAAGCGCTGAATGGTATCTGAAGCCTGTTCCACGGTCCATTTCTTGGCATCCGCCACCTTGTCCACGGCGAAATGCGAAAAGATCTTACCCGGACAGGCGAACTTGCCGATGCACTTGATGCGCATATCCTCCATGCGCATCTCGATGGCTCCCAGGGCTGTCAGAGTTTCCACGGGGCCGCGCCGATTGCCGGTATAAGTCACAAAAGCAATGCCCTTTTTTGCCGGCTCCCAGCCCTCCGTGATGGGGGCAAAGCCGAACTGCTTTCTGGCCTTGAAAAGGCGGTTGGGCATGAGCACGCCGAAATGGTCCTCGAAGATCTGCTTGGGGGGGCTGCCGGCCACTATGGGGGAGCCCAC
>CAZTHJ010000295.1:802-1928 GCA_964613565.1 uncultured Dehalococcoidales bacterium
GCCCTTCTTTTTAAAAACCTCTTTGAACCTCAAGGCTACTTTTTCCGTATTGCCGGTCATGGATGCATATAAAATAAGGCTTCTTTTTGACATATATATTCTCTCCAAAAATCAATCCTATGATAATCGGGCCATCATGCCGGCCCGGTTTATTGCCAATTTATTTCCTTCCTGGCTTCATTTCATGCTATAGGGCAGGAAAGTCACTATCTCCGGGAAGAACATGGTGATGATAATACAGAGGAACAGGCCGGCTACAAAGGGAATAACGCCGCGGAAGATGGTGCCGATGGGCACCCTGGTAACGGCGGAAAACATGAAGACGTTCATGCCAAGCGGCGGCGTGATAAAGCCCATCTCTATCACAATCACGGTGACCACGCCAAACCAGATGGGGTCAAAGCCCAGTGCCTTGATCACGGGGAAGAGTATTGGCACGGTAAGCAGAATACATGCCAGGATATCGGTGAACATGCCCAGTATGATATAGATGATGATTATAACCAACATGACGAGATACTTGGACATCTGCAGCCCGACTACGAAATTGCTCAGGGCGAAGGAAAGCTTGCTTACTGTGATCATGTTGGAAAAGATAAAAGCCCCCGCCGTCATGAGTATGATCATGGCCGTCATCTGCGCTGTTTCCAGGATGGAAGTGAGCAGGTTCTGGCGCGTGAGCCGGCGGAAGGCAAAGCCTATTACAATGGAGCCGGCGGCGCCTATGGCCCCTGATTCCGTGGGTGTGAAAACACCGAAATAGATGCCCCCGATGATGAGTGCGATAAGGATCAGAGATGCCCAGGTATATTTAAGGGAGGCTATTTTCTCCCTGAAGGTGGTACTGGGGCCGGGTGGCGCCAGGCCGGGCTTGATCCTGACCATGACTACAATAATCAGTATGATGATTATTGTGAGCAATATACCCGGCAGCAGGGCGCCGATGAAGAGCTGACCCACCGATTCTCCGGTGAGCACAGAAAAAAGAATGAAGCCGATGCTGGGAGGTATCAGGCTGGCAAGGCTGGCGCCGGCCACGATACTGCCGGCCGAGAGGGACTCGGCATATCCCAGCTTTTTCATTTCCGGCAGGGCGATCTTGCCCAGGGTAATGGCGGCAACCATA
>CAZTHJ010000296.1:0-1313 GCA_964613565.1 uncultured Dehalococcoidales bacterium
TTGGCAGACTTGTACCGAAGGGCAGAACCGTATTTTTACATCCATCTGACCCGACTGAAGTTTATCCTGACCAGTGGGAGCTGCTCCAAAGAGTTCGTCGAATTACTGAATCCAAGCTTGATGCAATTATTGAAAGCTGCAAGTTGGATGATAAAAGCCAGACTGTTGAACGAGCAGAACATAATAACCATTCTGATTCCGGCGATAGCGGTTCATCTTTCGGTCTGCCTCCATGTGGCCGCAGGATGCTGGCTGAAGGTGTAGAATCGTACCAGCGGGTTTCGTGCTTTCGTCTGGCGGTTCATCTGAAACGAAATGGCCTGCCCTTCGATCTGGCATTGGCCGCATTGAAGGCCTGGGCAAAGAAAAACCACCCAGAAGACGGTAAGGGCATAATCACGGATCAGGAGATTGAATATCAGACCCGCTCCGCCTTTGAAAATTCCTATCGCAGTCTGGGTTGCGAAGACCCGGCTGTTGCAGCCTACTGTGATAAGAGCTGCCCGTTACATTCATACAAACAGGCAAAACAATCAGCTTAAAAAATCGGAGATAAAAAAATGCTTACACTAAACCAACTGCAGATAGCTGAGTCAGAGAAAACCATACCTGATATCAGCCAGAAAGTTCTGAAAAGAAGATGCCTGCTCAAAGACCCTGAAGGCAACGTAATTGAAACGCCGCAGCAGATGTATTGGCGTGTAGCCAAAACTATTGCTGAAGTTGAATCTCGCTATGATACACAGGAGCAGGTAGCTCAACTGCTTCCAGAGATATTCTATAAGATGATGGCAGATGGCAAGTTCCTTCCTAACAGCCCCACTCTAATGAACGCCGGCAGACCTAATGGAATGCTCAGTGCCTGTTTTGTCCTGCCGGTAGAAGACAGTATCCCTGAGATTTTCGAGGCGGTGAAAAATACAGCCCTGATCCAGAAGGCAGGCGGCGGGACAGGATTTGCCTTCGATAAGTTAAGACCAACCGGCGATACTGTTTCATCAAGCGGCGGGACAACTTCGGGACCTATCAGTTTTTGGCGAGTGATTGCCGAGACTACGAATGCGATCCAGCAGGGAGCCCACAGACGCGGTGCCAATATGGGAATGATGAGCATTGAGCATCCGGATATTATAAAGTTCATCTATGCCAAACGTGACATCACAGCGTTTAACAATTTCAATATATCTGTCAAAATAACAGATGTATTTATGAACAGGCTGCATAAGAATCCAGACTCCGCTCATATCGTAACCAACCCACGAACACAAAAAAATTATGTCATTCCAAAATCTATTGACCTGCATTCCTATCGC
>CAZTHJ010000296.1:1346-1925 GCA_964613565.1 uncultured Dehalococcoidales bacterium
AATTACTACACCGTCGGCGATGTCTGGAAGATGATTATTGCTAACGCCCATGCAACAGGTGAGCCTGGTGTCTGTTTTATTGATCGTGTCAATGAGGATAATCCTACACCATCCCTTGGCGAGATTAATGCCACCAATCCCTGTGGTGAGCAGCCGTTACTTGATTATGAGGCCTGTAACCTCGGCTCTCTAAATGTGTCGAAATTTGTGCTGCCTGATGGCAGTGATATGGACTGGCAGAATCTATCAACAGCAATTCATTATGCAGTAAGGTTTCTGGATAATGTTATAGATGCCAACTACTGGCCGATTCCGCAAATCCAACAGATGAGTCTTGGCAATAGGAAAATAGGTCTCGGAGTTATGGGATTTGCTGATGCATTGGTATTGTTGGGTATTCGTTACGACAGCGAAAAGGGAGTTATTTTTGCAAAGCGATTAGGCCAATTTATTCAGGCACATGCACACGAGACCAGTTGTAAACTGGCGGAGAAACGGGGCAACTTCCCAAATTGGCAAGGCAGTACCTGGGATGCTGATTTTCATACACCCATGCGAAATGCGGCCTGCACCACTATA
>CAZTHJ010000297.1:0-463 GCA_964613565.1 uncultured Dehalococcoidales bacterium
CACTGTCTTGCTCCATCATTTTCGCTGGCCATCCAATTGTGCTGGTGTGCATTACAGCTCCACCATATCTTAAGATACCGCCATACTTTGCCGCTGGTGCGGCTGGTGCTGGTGTAGCCGGTGCTGCCGGTTGTGGCGTAGCTGGAGTTGGTGCCGGTGCCGGCGTCTGCTTGGCACAAGCCATCAATGATGCCGTCATCACAACTATAAGCATAAGACACAGGATTAATGTTAATTTTAGTCCTTTCACTGCAGACCTCCTGATTCTTTTATTAACTTCGTGAATTGCACATTCTGGTTCTGTCATTTATTCATTTGCTTGAAGCATATCACCTCCTAATCCTAATATATCAAGTTTATATTACGATGACTTGGAAAGTAAACAAAGCATAGCATATTTATTAAAAAAATGCAATATTATTTAAATTCTCTGTAGTGTCACATATTGGACGTAATAAGATAG
>CAZTHJ010000297.1:473-1924 GCA_964613565.1 uncultured Dehalococcoidales bacterium
TTTATTAAATTCTAGATAGAGTAACGTATTATATGTAAATTCTATTTTCAATAAAAAGAGAAAGGGCGTATCCTTTCAATTAGAGACCAATTAAATAAAGCAGGAGAGCACTGGTAAATCGGACTGCCAATTTCCATGGGATGGTCTCATACACATGAGAGTATATCTCCCCGCCAAACTGGTTAATCAGCGCAAGGAATAAGCCCTCATAGTTCTCAAAAGGCCACCCGTTTATATAGTGTTCTTCTGAGCAGTCAAACCTGTCTAACCACTTGTAAATTGATTTTTAACTGAGAAAAAATCACGCACCTGCTCTGATAAGCCAGCTCACTGTAATACACGGGTGGTATGCTTCTTCACGTAGTCCCAGTCTATTTCGCAGCCGAGTCCGGGGCTCTCCGGCGCATGTACCATACCCTGGCTGTCTACCGTTATTTGATTAACCAATCCTGGCTGCTGGTACTGCTTGGGTAACAGGACTTCCCAATAGTCGCAGTTGTTAATCGCCATGATGACATGCAGGTTACCGATGTTGGCGGTGTGGATTTCACACTTCATCCTGAATGCCTCAGCCAGATGGGCAATCTTCATGAGATTGGTAATTCCACCTTTCATGACATCGCCGCGTAATATATCGGTTGCACGCATCAGGATAAACGGTGCTAGTCCGTATAGCCCTCCCGGAGTACGCTCGGTGGCCAGCAGGGGAATGTAAAGCTTCTCTTTCAACCTGATATACCCGTAAAGGTCGTCTTCAGCGAGTGGGTCTTCATACCAGATGAAACCCAGGTCTTCTATCACTTTACCTACTCGCAAGGCATCCTCATACCCGTAGTACCATACGTCAAGCATCAGCACCATGTCATCGCCAACCGCTTTGCGGACCGCACGGCAAATCTCAATATCTTCTTTGACGTTGACGTGGGGATGAATTTTGTAGGCTGTCCAGCCCTTTGACTTGTAGTCCAGTGCCTCCTCAACGTATTCTTGTGGGGTAGGCAAATTGGCGGAGCTGGCATATGCCGGTACTTTATCGCGGCAGGTGCCGAGGAGACGGTGAATGGGCTGGCTAGTAACTTTACCTGCCAGGTCCCACAATGCAATATCCACCGCGCCGATGGCTTGAAGCGTTATTCCGCGCAGGTATTTCATCCGCCTTTCCATGGCATACCAGAGGCGACCGATGTCTAGCGGATTCTGGCCGACCAGTACAGGTTTTAACTGGGAGAGAATGCTGCCGGCATCGCCCCCACCGGTAAAGTAGTTTCCCTCAACACCCTCATCAGTGTGAATAGTAAGCAGTCCCGACTCTAATTTTCCACCGCGCCGGGGTACATCGTGTCGACCCACGGACAGGCGCGGCCGGCAGGCCCAACGCGCACGCTCGACCTTGGCGGCGATGAGCGGCGTATCGACCTGAAGATCCCCCTCTGGCGTCACGGTGTCATCTC
>CAZTHJ010000298.1:0-1915 GCA_964613565.1 uncultured Dehalococcoidales bacterium
AGCGCTGCGTTGACATCGCAGAGGTCATTGGTTCAAGTCCATTACCGCCCACCATGTAATCAGTTCACATAATATTGACGATAACCTCATTCAACTGTTAGAGTTGGTTTTGGGAGCGGAAGGTTATTCAGTTGCAGATGGTGATTCTCGGCGGAGAGATTGTATATGAGAAAGGCTTCAGTAAATGATTCTCATCTTTCTATATCGCTCAAGGGTTTCCCCATCCATACCGAGCAGGCTCTGAAAAACATAGTAGTTATCTTCACCGAGCAGAGGAGCCGCCTTACGTAGGGCAGCAGGAGTGCGGCCTAACCTCAAAGCTGTATTTTCCATGCTAACGGTACCCAGCTTTGCATGCTTTGAGGTGATATAATAATTTCTCTGCCGCAGTTGCGGGTCCAACGCTAGGTCACTGGCATTATTTACCATGCTGCAGGGTATTTTTGCCCTGCTTAATTGCCGTATCAGCACTTCCGCCTGCTGTTTAACGCTCCAGCGCTGAATATATTTATCGACCTGAGCCTTGTGCTGCTTACATTTGCCCATTGTTGAATATTTTAGATTTTTAAACCACGAAGGATTGCCCATGATCTCGTTCAATCTCCGCCACTGTTCCTCATCATTGATGGAAAGGACAATCCAGCGGTCTTCTCCCTTACATCTATAACAACCCTGAAATGGGCTGTATTTATCCGTTTTTGCACTCCAGGGATTGGGTCTCTCCCCATTTGCTGCATAATGCAGGACGGTGGGCCCCAGCAATGAGCACATGGCCTCAAATTCGGATATGTCTATACATTTGCCACGGCCTGTTTTCCTGCGTTCCTCCAGTGCGGACAGCACGGCTATCAAGCTATACATTCCTGAAATAATATCCGCATATGGGTATGGGATTATTTCACCTGAATCAGGCGCAGCTGAGGATAAATATGACAGCCCTGACAATGCCTCAATCGTGTCTGCCAGGGCGGCATGGCCTCGCCATGGCCCGGTGTTGCCAAATCCCGAGAGGTTAAGCATGATCAGCGACGGATTGATTTTTTTGATGGCTGCGTAGGTCAGTCCCCAGTTCTGCAGCACGCGGGGGGAGAAATTTTGCACCATTATATCGCTGATTGCCAGCAGCTTGAGCATAATGTACATGGCCTCAGGCTTGTTCATATTGAGTGTGATGCCAAGCTTGTTGCGGTTGACCACAGCAAAGAGTGGAGAGTCATTTTGTTCCATGCCGCCGGCAACAAGCGCTGATTGTACCTTGATCACCTCTGCACCGAAATCAGCCATGGCTCTAGTGGTATATGGCCCGGCCAGCATCCAGCTGAAATCAACGACCCTGATACCCTTAAGCGGTGCCTGCATACGCATTAAACCTCATATTATTCCTGTCTGGGACCACCGGGCAAGCTGCCTTTCGGCTATTCCCAGTTCATCATGATATATCATGTGATTGTGCTCACCTGCACGCGCTGCCTCAAGCAGCTTATCATGAGTACCCGTATAACGATAAAGAGGAATGCCCGAAAAAAGATATGTTTTACCCCGGCCTCCATGCCCCACCGGGGTGAAGAATCGGCGCGCCTTGAGCTGCACATCGTGGTGCAGTTCATGTACAGAATGCACGGGAGCCCAGGGAAAGCGCATCAGCTGGGCAGTCTCGAACAATTCATTGATTGTATGTGTCTTTGTCCACCTGGAGATAACCTGCACTATATGGGCTGCATTCTGCCTGCGATACTCAATATTCTGACAGGCCATATCCCCTAGGTCCTCTGCCATGTTCTCGGATGCCATCCAATCGACAAGCGTATCCCATTCCCTGTCAAACGAGATGAAGATCCAGCCATCCTTGCAGGGAAAATTAGCCGCTGCCTGGCCTCGGTGCACATTGCCCACACGCCCTGTAATTATTCCCTGG
>CAZTHJ010000299.1:0-1913 GCA_964613565.1 uncultured Dehalococcoidales bacterium
GACGCATGATCTCGAAGTTATGCGGGGTGATATTCATCTCGAAATCGCTCACCGTTTTTTCGATCAGCTTGCGCCGGATGCCGCGGAATATCTGCGGTGGTATGGAGAGCAGGTCAAACACCGCCCTCTGTAGTATCTGGCTGCGCTTTGCAGAATCCTTCATAGCTGTTTGCGCCTGATTGATATAGAAATTAAACTGTATATAATATATACTATATTTTCAGGCGGGGCAATGAGACTCCGTGTTTACAGGTTGTTCTTATATGTAAAGTATATTTTAGTAGCAAACGCCTGTAACACTTTTGTCTTTTAATTAGAGCAGCTTTCTGCTAATATGCAAAACACTGTGTCATATCAGAAGCAACGCTGGGGTATACTGGCTGTACTATCTTTTTATGTCTTTACCGTGTTCGTAGCCCTCCATACATTGACGCCGGTTTTAAGCCTGGTTATTGATGATTTACACATTTCCCATGCCCAGTCCGGCCTGCTGGTGGCCATTTTCAGCCTGCCCAGCATACTCTTTATCATTCCTATAAGTTATTTTGTCTCCCGTATAGGACTAAAACGGCTCGGCATAATCTCTATATCTCTTATGCTGGCAGGAAGCTTGTTAATGCTGATGGTAAAATCCTTTCCTGCCTTCCTAGTTGGCAGGGTTATCATAGGCATTGGAGCGGTAGCTGTGCCCTTTGTTGGACTTCAGGGCGTTGCCCAGTGGTTCAGGGGAAACCATCTGGGGCTTGCCATGGGCATTTATTCCACGGCTATGATCGGTTCAACTATATTCGCCCTTAATCTCTATAGCGTGGTTGCTTCTCACTATGGCTGGATGACAGACCTATGGATCACCGCGGCACTTGCGGCTGTTTCGCTTATCCTTTTTATCCTATTCTTTCGCTTGCCTCCTCATCACGAGGAAACTCAGGTGGATGTCAAAAGCACTGGCCTTCGGAGGCTCAGGGACGTCGGCTTACCGCTCTGGCTGCTGGGTTTATGCTGGGGAATATTCAACCTGGGGATGATGTCGCTCGTCGTATTTACTCCGGATTTTCTATACAGCAACGGGTTTAGCCTGGTTGAGGCGGGCTCAATCACCAGCGTTATAATAATTATTAATACTGCATTGAGCAGTTTTGTGGGGCTGTTAGTGGACAGGATAAGGTTTAAAGAGTTGATAAATATTGTCGGAGCCATGAGTACCTGTATCCTTGTTTTTTTACTACCTTCAAATGTAGACAAGATAATCCTGTTCATGGTGATAATAGGCATATTTACCACTCCTTTTGCCGCTGTCACATTTTCGCTGGTTCCCTCCTTGGTAAAAAGCTCCATGATTCCACTGGCTTATGCCATTATCGCCACTACACAGAATTTAGGCCTCTTTCTGGGTCCCTATTTTACAGGGCTGGTTAGGGATATTTCAGGCTCATATAATTTTAGTTATGTTTTTCTGGCGCTGGTTTTTTTCATCGTTGTGCTGCTCAACGTTGCCACAGTTTGGATGAGGCGCAGGCATAATACGTTGATCAATGGTAATAATTCTGCATAATCGGGGAGGAAGAAATCTAATATGAATACCTTTTTTTGGTGGACGGATGCTCAGAAAGAACTCTTCCGTAAAGTGACGGAGCTGGCTGAAAGCCTGCGGCCGCGTGATGAAGAGTCCTGGTGGAAGCGGGAATTCCCCTGGGATATCGTGCAGGAAATAGCAAAGCGGGGCTACTACGGCGCTGCCATCGCTAAAAAATACGGAGGGCTGGAGTTGGGTGTAACCGGGGCGGTGATCTGTACTGAGGCTTTGTGCCGGCTTTCTTCCGGCATAGGCATCTATGTTGCCGAGATGCTGGGTGGAGTGCACCAGATCGAGTCCTTCGGCAGCGAGGTGCAAAAGACGGAATGGCTGTCTAGGA
>CAZTHJ010000300.1:0-1608 GCA_964613565.1 uncultured Dehalococcoidales bacterium
GACTACTATGATTAGCATCCCTCCAGCTTTTATATTTATCATGGGGGCCATTGTATTACCCTTCCTGCCACGAAGGATACGGCCCGTTGCCTTCCTCGTCGTCCCCCTACTGGCCTTTGTCTACCTGCTGCTGTTGCCCGCTGCCCCCGCCTTTACCCTTCAATTCCTCAATTTCAACCTTGTGCTGCTGCGTGTTGACGGGCTGAGCCTTTGCTTTGCGTATATCTTCGTCATCATCACTTTTCTTGGCGGCCTTTACGCCTTTCACGTTAAAGACAGGGGAGAGCAGGCCTGCACCCTGCTGTATGCAGGAAGCGCGCTGGGCGCAGTCTTTGCCGGGGACTTAATTACGCTCCTCATCTTCTGGGAAATCATGGCCTTCTCATCGGTTTACCTGATCTGGGCCAGGGGCACGCCCCTGTCCAGAGGCGCCGGGATGCGCTATTTAATCATCCATATTTTCGGCGGCAGTATGCTGCTGGCCGGTATCCTGATTTACATAAATCAAAGCGGCACGATATTATTTGACCACCTGGATGGCAGCCTGGGAACCTACCTCATACTGTTCAGCTTCTGCCTGAATGCCGCAGTCCCACCTTTACATGCGTGGCTGTCTGACGCCTATCCGGAAGGTACTGTAACGGGCAGCGTTTTCCTCAGTGCTTTTACCACCAAAACAGCAGTATATGTGCTGGCAAGAGGATTTGCCGGTTGGGAATTACTGGCCTGGGCAGGGGCCGCAATGGCTGTGTATGGTGTAATCTATGCCGTTCTGCAAAATGATATACGCCGCATACTGGCTTATCACATTATCAGCCAGGTTGGCTACATGGTCTGCGGGGTAGGTATCGGCACTGCCATGGCGGTAGACGGAGCCACCGCCCACGCTTTCACACACATTCTGTATAAGGCATTGCTCTTCATGGGGGCCGGCAGCGTCCTTTATATGACAGGCTACAGCAAACTGACAGACCTGGGCGGCCTCTTCAAAAAAATGCCCGCCGTTTTTATCCTCTTCATGGTAGGAGCCTTTTCCATCTCCGGGCTGCCGCTATTCAGCGGCTTTGTCAGCAAATCCATCATCATATTCAGCGCGGAAGCCAGTCACCTGACTGCCATTTATCTGCTCTTGAACATAGCTTCTGTAGGCACATTTCTCAGCATCGCCTTGAAGCTGGCATATTTCACCTGGTTCGGAGAGGATCGGCAGCTCAAGCCTCTGCCGGCTCCTCCGGGCATGTACATTGGCATGGGGCTGACAGCACTTACATGTATAGTAATCGGCATATATCCGCAGGTTCTATACAATATTCTGCCCTATCCCATGGATTATCAACCCTATACATATGGACACATTGTAAACACATGCCTGCTTTTCCTCTTTACGGGGCTATGCTTCTGGTGGTTAAAAGACAAACTCGCAGGCAAAAACATCATCATTTTAGACCTGGACTGGTTTTACCGGAAGCCTGCCAGACTTGCCTACAAAATTTTTGTACTTGGAACGAGTCGGACTTTCAGCTTCGCAGAATCATGCCTGATGTGGCTGGGAAAAATTTCGAAAAGTTTTGCCCTTAATCCGCTGGGCCTGCTTATAGACAGACCTTT
>CAZTHJ010000300.1:1618-1896 GCA_964613565.1 uncultured Dehalococcoidales bacterium
GCTCTCCTTTAGAATAGTATTCAAGAACTTTAAGGGCAAAACGTGAAGATACGGCAAAAAGACACGATAACTATGCTGACAGATACCGGCTTCCTTCAGCCATCATGATCGTTCTGCTACTGCTCATTTTTATCCTCATGCTGGCTGCAGGAATTTTCAACATGCGCTGATCTGACTAAAAGGAAAACCCGACTTATCCTGGTTGGGCACCCTGATACGAGTCAAACTTGAATTTTTCCTCCAGAATTATTAGTATCATAGGCACTGAGTAAATTTTA
>CAZTHJ010000301.1:0-1885 GCA_964613565.1 uncultured Dehalococcoidales bacterium
CCTTTCTGGATAAAGATATTATCCTCCATACCCACCCTGGCATGCCCGCCCAGCATGATGGATAATGTCGCCAGGTTGAATTCTGCAGGATATCCGGCGCCTATGACCGACCATTTATAATTGGCTGCGCCAATCAGCCTGTCGGCCGTATTTCTCAGGTAGATCACATCTTCTATAGTATTGCCGATTCCTCCCAGGATGCCGGTGACGAATTGCAGCCAGATGGGTGTCTTGATCACGTTTTTCCTGATGAGGAAGCTGGCATTGTAAATATGGCCTACATCGTATAACTCGAACTCGGGTTTGGTATTATTTTCCTCCATAATCTGCATCAGTTTCTCAATGTCGCCGAAGGTATTCCTGAAGATGAAATCCTTTGTGCCTGCGGCGAACTCTTTTTCCCAGGGAAACTTGTAATCTGAATCCTTGTACCTGTCAACGATGGGGTGTATGGAAAAATTGATCGATCCCATATTGAAGGTGGCCAACTCCGGCTTGAGCGCCGGGACTACCTGCGCCCTCTGCGCAGGCGTCATATCCGCAGTGCCGCCGGTGGTAACGCACACGATTACATTGCTCTTTGCTTTGATGCCCTGGGCGATCTGCCTGTAAACTGCCGGGTCTGTGGTGGGTTTGCCGGTATTGGGATCCCTGCCGTGAATGTGCACGGATGCTGCTCCGGCATTGGCAGCCCGGATGGCATCGTCAATTATCTGCTGGGGCGTCAGGGGTAGATACTCTGTCTGTGTGGGCAACGTAATATTGCCTGTCAGGGCTGCCGTAATAATTAATTTTTCCATGTTTTTTCCTCCTTTTTTGCAAGACGATATATTTGATTATCCTTATTGTCGCTATCCCTGTTTACGGGAGTAGTCAATCAGGTATTTGACCATTTTTTCGCGGACGCGCTTGATATTATCCCCTGTCCAGTTGTCGTAAAAGCCTTTGCCTGATTTAAAACCCAGCTCGCCTTTCTTGACCTTCTCCTTTAAAAGCGGTGAGGGGTCAGGCGAAGATTCAAGGTCTTTGAGTACAGTATTATGTATGGCAAGGGTAAGATCCAAGCCTGCCATATCGGCATTTTCCACCGGGCCCAGCACCGCCAGCCTGATGCCGAAGCTGTTTTTGATGGCATCGTCAACAGTAGCTGCATCGGCGATGCCGTGCTCAACAATGGAGATAGCCTCTCTCCACAGGGCATGCTGCAGACGGTTGGCCACAAAGCCAGGCACGTCCTTGAGACATTTTATAGGATATTTGCCGGCAATTTTCATAAACTGATAGGTTAATTCCATAACCTCATCCGAGGTATCCTCCCCCCTGACCACCTCTACCAGCGGCAGGAGATAAGGCGGATTCCAGAAATGAGTCCCTACTATCCGGTTTCTATTTTTAGAAAGCCGTGCAATATCGCTAATTCTGATCACCGATGTATTGGTAGCGAGAATGGTGTCTATTGGGCACATTTCATCAAGTTGCTTAAACAAGGCCTGCTTAATTTTCAGGTCTTCGGCCACGGACTCAATCACTATGGGAGCACCGGCGATGGCCTTCTCCACACTCGTGGTAATAGCAATCCTGTCCATGATTTGTGCTATCTCTGCAGAATCGGCAGGTTTTTCCAGCAGCATGGAGAGGTTGGCTTTTATTGCCTGCAATGCTTTATCCAGTGTTTCCTGCGTACGGGAATAAAGTGAAACCTGATAACCGGCCTTGGCGAAATGCAGTGCCAGGCCATTCCCAATCATGCCTGCTCCCAGCAGGGCGATGTTCCTGATTTCCTCTGCTTTCATATGGCTACTCCTCGTCAGTTATTTAGAGAGTGCTGAAAAAACTCAGATTCAACCCCCTTTATCCCCCAGTCTTGGGGGAAATAGGAAGCTGG
>CAZTHJ010000302.1:0-1882 GCA_964613565.1 uncultured Dehalococcoidales bacterium
TGCGCGAATATATCCGCTATATACTGGAAAGGCAGATCAAGTCCACCGATTTTATTGATAAGCTCAAGCTTTCACCGTAGAAACACACCCGTGTCATTGCGGGTCTCGCAGGCGATGTGGCCATCCCACCCTCCCCTACCCCGCGAAATGAGATCGCCACGCTACGCTCGCGAAGACGGGTTAGAATGTAAACCAGTCGTCCTCGGATACGCAGTATCCGGGGAACCCTTCACCTTCACTTTCCCTGTGCAGGCAGGGAAACCATGACAAAGAACATTTTCGGACAGCCTGCGCCTTGGGGGATATGGGAAAGGGGTCGGATTGCATGTCTGCCGCAGCCGTACTTTGCTTTTGTCCGACTTATAGGATACAATTATGCATAACTGGTTTTAGTACAGGTAATCTAATATCAAGTTCAATCTTCCAGATTCAATAAGCTATCGGATGATCCGGACTCAAACCAAATAATTAAAGAGGAGGACGTCCGATGAGTTATCAGGATAAGTCCATTCAGTGTTCAGATTGCGGTCAGACTTTTGTCTTTGACGCAGCCGAACAGGAGGCATTTGCCTCCAGGGGCTACATGCATGAACCCAAGCGCTGTTCAGCTTGCCGCGTGGCAAAGAAAGAGCGTGTTGGAAACAGCGAGTCCCGCTTCAGCAGTGGTACCAGAGAAATGCATCCGGCAGTCTGTGCCGATTGTGGCGCGGAGACGCAGGTGCCTTTCAAACCGCGTGAAGGCAGGGCAGTGTACTGCAGCAATTGCTATAACAAAGTAAGAGCCAGCAGGTAAACGCATACACCGATTGAATGCATGAATAGGAGCCAGGAAAACCTGGCTCCTATTTTTTATAGGAGAATCTAATCAATACCGATTTCGTTCACAGTAAAACAGTGCAGGTTGGCAAGCTGGAAATACACTATCTGGAGGCCGGCAGCGGCGAGCCCCTGCTCATCTTGCATGGTGGAGGTGGGGGAGCGCGCAGCTGGATACGCAATGCAGGATCGCTGGCAAAGCATTACACCGTCTATATCCCCGACCTGCCCGGCTTTGGCGGCAGCCAGTCCATGGGAGGAAAATTCCGCATGGCGGAATATGTGCAGTTTGTGGAGAATTTTACCAGCACGCTGGGGCTGAGCTGGTTCAACCTTATGGGGCACTCCATTGGCGGTAATATCGCCCTCAACTATGCGCTCAAATTTGCCCACAGGGTCAAAGGGCTGGTGCTGGTAAGCAGCTGGGGGCTGGGCAGGGAGGTTGCTCCCTGGATCAGGCTTTTCTCACATCCCGTTTTTTGCGACACGCTGGGCGAGCTGCTCATCAGCCTGGTGCGTGGGATCAAATGGCTGTGCCGGCCTTTCTGCTCCAAAGGGACCCTGGATAATGCGCTCAACCGTGTTCAGATTGATATCGGCAGGACCATGGTCAATCTGCAGGGACAGAAGGATGTACTCCTGCACCGCCTTGCCGAGCTTATCATGCCCACCCTGCTGGTCTGGGGTGGCCTTGACCTGGTGGTGCCGGCACGGCATTCACACGGCGCGGCGGCGCTGATACACGACTGCCAGGTGCATGTTTTCCCCATGGCCGGCCACAGTGTTTACCGGCAAAAGGTGGACGAGTTCTCGAAGGTACTGCGGAAATTCCTCAAAGGCGGGACTGCCAAAAGGACATAAGGCCTTTACTGATAAACGGTAAAAGTCCTTTGCAGAGCATTATTGTCTTCATCGGATTCGTTGACGTAGTAGTCCGCATCGATAATCCATGTCAGAGAATGGCGGCCTGCAACCGCTATCCAGGGAGACGGCATCCATTCCAATGCCTTTTCCCCTGGCGCCAGGACAGAATACATTCCTGAATACAATGCCAGATCGTCAATAT
>CAZTHJ010000303.1:0-1334 GCA_964613565.1 uncultured Dehalococcoidales bacterium
CAATCCATCCCGGCTAATAGACGCTGGCCATCGATTCGAGCTTCTCTTGCCGGCACCACGAGATTCCACAAATAATTATTCGGTAAAATTATCAATTTTTGTGCGGAATCTTAATATAAAACTAATATTTCATTGCTATCATTAAATCAATATCATGACGAAAGGAGACAATTAGGTAATGTTGAAGAGTAAGAAGTTCATCGTCCTTGCTTCAGTACTGGCGGTCGTGCTGGTATTTGTGGCCACTGCGGGAATCGTACTCGCCCAGGACGCCAACAGCAAAGCAGGGCCGAATAAAATGATGGCCAGGGTCGCCGAGATACTGGGCATCGACCAGCAGAAGCTTAACGATGCCTTTAAACAGGCAAGAGACGAGTTTCAAGCTCAGAATCCCCGACCTGATAACCCCAGAGCCAAGAACCCGGAGGAATTGCTGAACAAACTGGTTCAAGACGGCAAGCTAACTCAGCCGCAAGCTGACCAGCTCAAGGCATGGTGGGCGGCAAAGCCGGCAAACCCGAAAGACGATCCGCAAGGATTCCAGAACTGGTTAAAGTCACGCCCGGATATTCCATTGCCCAAAATGCAACCATTTCCCGGTCGCCATTTCCGGCCAGGCGGTAATTTCCCCAGCGCACCTCCAGCCACACAGCCTACAGCCTGAAACGGATAGTAGATTCATAAAAAGGAGAGGGGTAAACCCCTCTCCTTTTTATTGGCTCCTATTCAGTAGGCACGCTTCTCTGAGCTCCACGACTACCCAACACCCAAACTTCAAAATAGCAAACCTCCGCACGGCACTTGTGATATGATTATATATGAATTGCGGGGGCGACCGGTGTCGCCTGTCGCCCTCGGTAATACATCAGGCCGATGAGAACCAGAAACCAGGAGGCAGCAAATTGGAGATTACTGAGAAGAAATTGAAGGATATGAGCGTCATATCCTTGTCGGGCAGGCTGGATGCATACTCCTCAAATGAAGTGGAGAACAAGCTGAACGCCTTGCTGCAAACAGGTCAGGTGCAGCAAATAATTAATCTGGATAAGCTGGAATATATAAGCAGTTCGGGATTGAGAGTTTTCCTGGCAGCGCTTAAGCAAGCCAGGAAGCAGGAAGGCGATATAAAACTGGCGTGTTTGAAACCTTTCGTAAAAGAGGTGTTTGACATCGCCGGATTTACCCAGCTTTTTAATATATTCTACACAGAAGAAGCAGCAGTGAATGCTGTCAACCAATCGTAGGCGCACATTATAACCGCAACCTCCTGCCAACGTATTGGAAAGGCCAGGGTGTAGAGTCCCCCCCGCTCCCGGTAGCCGGAGAGGTGATCA
>CAZTHJ010000303.1:1344-1881 GCA_964613565.1 uncultured Dehalococcoidales bacterium
GATGGCTAATATGAGTATCCGCAGCTTTTACTGTACCGAACCATTGTCTTACGGGAAACCGGTATGAATGTGTCTATCGCCACCATATTGATAGACCTGATTAAAACAACCTGCGTCATTATCGCCTTTGCCTATATTGTGACCAGGACCGGCTTCTTCGCCGGTATACTGGATAAGAAATTCACTTTTAAAAACCAGCTTATTCTCGTGGTGCTTTTTGGCGCTCTCTCCATATTCGGCACCTACGGCGGACTAACACTGCCATCGGGAGCTATAGCCAATATCAGAGACCTCGGACCTATGGTAGCCGGTCTCGTTGCCGGTCCTTTAGTAGGATTGGGAGCTGGTCTGATAGGTGGATTACATCGTTATTTCCTTGGAGGTTTCGTCGCTGTTCCCTGTGGTTTAAGTACAGTGATAGCAGGCCTGCTGGGTGGATTAATATACAAGCTTAACAAAGGCGAGATCATCAAGGTATGGCAGGCAATAGTTTTTGCTGTTTTTATGGAGTCCTTAACTATGGGATTGACCCTTTTG
>CAZTHJ010000304.1:0-1862 GCA_964613565.1 uncultured Dehalococcoidales bacterium
CAGATCGATTGCCAAGAGCAGCATAGGCTCGCATTGCCAGTTGATGGGCTGATTCCATACAGTGATTCTCAGCCAATATGGTTTGGCAATGGAGTAATGCTGTTTGTGGTTTATCTTGTTCCAGGTGAAGCTGCGCCAGGGTCAGCAAGGTATGGTCATGCATTTGAGTTAATCGCCCCCGCTCAGTCATTACCCAATTGCCATCACCTTCTGGGTAGAATTCACCCTGGTATAGTTGGATGGCTTCCTGCAGCAGCTCAATCTTGTTAGCAGGTGTTCCAGTACTTTCCGCCTGCATGAGCTTGCGCTCGAACTCCTGCACATCGTAGCTATAATCAATATCTGAGTTGAACAAATACCTGCGTTCTGCATTGATGATCACATCCTGACCTAATGCATACCGCAGGTAATAGATGGTGTTCCTGAATTGCAGCTTCAATTGTTCGGTGGAACTATCTGGCCAGAATATCACCCCAATTTCCTCCCTGGACATGCCTTTATTGGGATGAGATAGCAGGAAGAAAAACAGCTCCCTGGCACGTTTCTGATTGATCCATGTTGGGTGGTTCACAGGTTTTCCATCTAATTTAACCTGTGAATTACCCAAAGCACAAATGCTTAATCTTGGTGGGATGAGTAGAACTGTCGCTGCATGCGGGCGTAACCGACGGTGAAGGGAGGCAAGATGCCTCTCAAAATTTTCGATTTGATTTAGTAGCTTAACAGCCTCAGGACCAATGTTTACATCCTCCACTTGGCTTTTAAGCTCTTCTTTGACATTTCTACCCACAACAATCAGTGGCTGTAAACTATCCAGATCCTTTATCAGATCGAAAGCTTGCTCAATCGTCATTTTGGCTTTTTGGAGTTCGTTAGTGCGTGCGTGCGCCCGACTTAAAAGCAAGGCAGCACTGGCGGCTTCCAGTTTTTGCCCGCCTTCTTTGAATAATGAAAATGCCTCTGAAAGCTGTGTGATCGCTTTTTGATATTTATTTTCAACCAGTGACAGGCTTCCAGCCTCCATCAACCAGATACTCTTCTCAAAGTCAGACTGGCTCTTTAGGACCAGCTTCTCTGCCGATCGAAGATATGCACTGGCATACGGAAATTTACCTTCCCGTCGGGCAAGGGTCGATTCCGCAAGGTCAACGTTTAATAGCAGGAAATGGTCGTCCAACGTCTGGCAGGCTTTACGTGTCTTCTCAAAGGCATCTCTGGCGCTGTCATTTGCCTCCAGGTCTGCATATAGATTCCCAAGGTTGAATAATAAATAAGCCTCGCTGCGCAGGATGCCGTTGCTTCTTGCCAGAATTAGTGCTTGCTCGAATAATTTCGCTGCTTCAATATAATTTCCTGCTAAATGGTGCAGGCTCCCCAGGTTGTTCAAAACAAAGGATTGCCGGGTGGTATTTCTGACTCCTTGCCAGTAAGTTAGTGCCTGTTCATAGTGTCTAACTGCCTGGTCTGGCTTTCCTTGATACTGGCAGCAGATTCCTAATTCCATTTCCACCATGGCGGTGTTTTGTTCATCCTGGACCGACCGATATATTGCAAGAGACCTTTCCAGCATTGCGCTGGCTTCTTCGAGTTGTCCCTGGTGGTGGAGACTGACGCCCACAGCACAGCAGGCATCTGCCAGGACATATCGCATTGTATTAGCATTTTCCGAGAACTTGATCGCCTCCAAACCATCAAGGATAGACGCCTGATATTTACCCAGATAGCGATACGCTGTAGCTCGCCTAGCTAACGTGTGCGCCAAACCTGAGAAATCACGAAATTCGCGTTGAGCAGCCTCCGCCCTATTCAGATATTCCAAACTTTTTTCCACCTGACCTTGGACCAGCAGGACCGTGCCCTTA
>CAZTHJ010000305.1:0-758 GCA_964613565.1 uncultured Dehalococcoidales bacterium
AAATCAAGATGATTCAACGCATATGAATATACTTTTACCTTTAGAGCATTTCCTATTTTGCACTTGACAGATACCCCTGGTTCTAAAACAGATGTGACTATTTCGATTTGCATTGACTCACGAATAAGATTGTCCACGGACAAGCCAAGATGAGCTGTCCCGATAATGTAAATACCCAGCTTTTCATCTTGCCACAGTCCGAGTAATGCCTCCGTCTGTTCCCTGTCATGCCAAAACCGCGGCGGGAACACACGGTCTATTTCGTCTACTAAAAGTATCTTGTGTTCCCACCCCTGTTGTATTAACTGCCGCATGTACTGACGCATATTATTGTTGTTGAGATATTTATAATCCTCCAATTCAACAACACTATGCCTTATACAATGGTCCTTTAATTTCAGGTCCATATCAACATGCAATCCGGATATTAAATCCTGGCCATCATAGGGCTTAAACAGATGCATATTCGCGATGATATCTGATGTCTGATATCCACCATCCAGAACCAGAGCCAAAGCAGCCGCGGTCAACACCGTTGTTTTATATTGCCGCTGTCTGCCCTTGATTAGAATAATCATTTATTGACCAGCTCGATTTTATTTTTGTCCCCTAACGCAATCGCCCGGGCACAGGCCACCTGGATGAATTGTAACCGCGAATATCCATTCATGGTTAGTTGCGTAGACTCTACCAAATCCATACGCAGGTCCATGCTTTTATATCTGTCTGTCCCCGGATAAAACGCCCGCAAATGCGCA
>CAZTHJ010000305.1:796-1845 GCA_964613565.1 uncultured Dehalococcoidales bacterium
TACCCTGGTGAACATCGGCCACCAGTTTATTCGTTGCCTTTATTTCGAGCATCCGGGCAGCTTCATCACCCTCGCCCTGGTATGAGAATAGCTCAAAATTCTCGAATTTTTGCAGCCACGTTTCACCAGGCATTTTAACCCCCTTTTAATTTATGACTTTCTCACCAGTGATTATGGTTATGTTAGCGGATGGCCCTGGCTGATATGGCGCTTGAGCCGGCTGTTCAACAGCCGGTGGCTGAGCAGCCGGCTGAGCCGCTTGCTTTGAATTGTTACTTATGTAGTAATATATGCCACCAGCGACCACCAGAAGGACCAATCCGTAAATCATCCAATTTGTAAGCCGGTTCGACTTGAGACTCTTTAACGCCTGGACTTCAACCTGGCTGTCATGCAGCATCGAGAGGTCCAGAATACCCTCGCGATACTTGCCTCTCATTGTTTCGTCACTATTGCCAAGAGGATTAGGTACTAGCACACCATCATTCACGCCTAGTATCCTGCGGCCGCGGATATAATCGTAGTCATAAGTCGTATCGTCCACAAATATAAGCAGATGATAATCCTTGACCAGCTGGTACCGATACACGCTGACTTCATGCCACTCCTCGACCTCATGGACCATACATTTAGTGGTTCCCTGAAACACCCGAGTACCTTGAACAGTTTGCGAAGTATGCCCGGCGTGAACATAGACCTGCGCCCTAGCAGGGTTATTGCCTACCCATTCAACAGCTTTCTGCCGCCAGTCTATTTGGCGAATCACTATAATAATAAACAGAATTATAATGGTTACTATCAGCCCTATCATACTGCCTGTCATTTGTTCTCCTTACACTCCTGTTATTCTTTTGCGATTCATCCAGGCCCCGATAATTGCCACTATTATTAATAAACCGAACACAATTTGAACAGTTTGATTTTCAGTCTCCACGATAATCCCCAAGCATACCGGAACTATCAGGACCCAAAGGAAAAACCATTTAAAGAATAGAGAAAATGCCAGCAATACCAGACAGATAGCAACTAAAAGCGTAGTCATTTTTGGC
>CAZTHJ010000306.1:0-1826 GCA_964613565.1 uncultured Dehalococcoidales bacterium
GATAAGCGTGCTGATCCTCGCCGGGGTGATAGCCCTGGGTGTATTCCTGGGCATCGATAACCTGCTGAAAATAATCTGAAATGAAAGTACTTATCTCACGGCAATATGGTAAGAATGAAACCCGCGGCAGCCTGTTTGTCCTGGATGGTGCCGACCTGCTTTATCGCTGCAAGACTATTGAGCTGCCCGATAATGGCAATCAGAGGAATGTGAGCTGTATACCCGAGGGGGAGTACTGGGTAATAAAGCATGTGCGTGAAAATGGCGAGGTGGTATTCCTGCTGCTTGATGTTCCCTGGCGGGATGCCATTGAGATTCATATAGGGAACTATGTGGCCGGCGGTAAGATTGACACAAAGGGCTGCATCCTTCCGGGTAATTATTTCTCTGATCTTAACGAAGATGGCTATATCGATATAGCAGGGAGCACATCAGCTATGAACACGCTCCTACATCTTTTGCCCGATAAATTTAAACTCCATATAATATGAAAAAGTTCAGGTTAAAAATCAGGTTCTCCTTTCTCTGGAAGCTCTGGAAGTTCTATAAAAAATATATCCTGAAGCACAGGGTTCAGGAGCGTAAATACGGAAGGCTGAAAGACAGTCCCGATGATCGCGACTATGTATATAAATGCCGCAGGATCCCTGCCGAGCTGCCCCATTCCACCAACCGGAAAAATATCGAGGCGTTTCTGCACCGGTACGACCAGGGCAACCTGGGATCATGCTGCGCCGTCGGATCTGTTGAAGCATTCCGGAGGGTGCTCGAGGTGAATAACATGCCTGACTTTGAACCGTCGCCCCTGTTCGCTTATTATAACCTCCGAATTGATAAGAACCGCGATTGCGGCGGGGAGATCCGTAATGCCTTCAGGGCAATGAATATTTACGGCATCTGCTCGGAGAAGAGCTGGCCATATAACATTAACAAGTTCAGGGAGCTTCCGCCGGCTGAGGCCTTCATTGAAGCCATGGAGCACCAGTCGGTAAGGTACGACAGGATCTACCCGGCCACTAAGGAAGCCATCATGGATGCCGTCAGCCAGGGATTTCCCGTGGTATATGGAAAGGACCTCTTCTCAAGCTTCGAGAGCGACTGGGTTAAGTTCACCGGTATAGTTCCTATGCCGAAGAAATGTGAACCCTTTGTGGGCGGGCATTGCATGGTGATATTTGATTACGATGAGCTTGGCACCGTGGAGCTCAACTCCTGGGGTAAGGACTGGGGCATTGACGGCACCTGTCATTTCCCATGGGAATATGTATTGACTGAGAAGTGGTGCAATGATTTCTGGGTATTGTATTTAACTGAATAATCACTTAATTCTATTAATCATGAAAAGCGAATTTTTTAAACTCGATCTGAAGGACCTCCTGAAGGGAGCCATAGTAGCTGTGGTAACTGCGTTGCTTACCGGGCTCTATGAGTTGATCACGGCGGGAAGCGACTTATCCTGGGCAAGCTTGACGCCGGTACTGCTTACATCGCTGGCGGCACTATTGTCTTACCTTTTGAAAAATCTCTTCACAAATTCTGAAGGTGAGATACTCGCAACGGAAAAGAAGAAAAAAGGATCCGGAGGGTCGTTCCGTATGACTGTTATGATCGGGATGCTGATGTTACTGCCTTTTGGTCTGCAGGCACAGTACCTGACACCAAGAGAAGCGCCGGAACCGGCCAAGAAGCAAAGCCCATGGGAAGGGCTCTTCAGGCCCGTGAGTAACGACATCTTTGTTCGTAAGGCTGTAGGGGATATCACCCCTGCAGTATGGCTATTCCGCCCCACGGTTGAAGTGTCGGCCATGCAGCTTATAATTTCTGAC
>CAZTHJ010000307.1:0-1822 GCA_964613565.1 uncultured Dehalococcoidales bacterium
AGAGTACACGGTGAACTGGTATAAAGCAGCTCATGTAGGTTATGACTTCTGCGTAGGCCAGATTAACGATTATGCTGCCCCGTCAGCGCAGAAGTCATAACATGAACAACAATGGAAACAAAGTATTATCTGCCTCGCACAACAGGAAAATGCCTGGGATGCGGCCACCAATTACCCGACGCCTTCCTGGATTTGGGAGAAATGCCGCTGGCAAATAGCTATATTGAACCAGAAAACAAAGATAAGGAAGAGACGTTATATAAGCTGGCCGTAGCCTATTGCCCGGTATGCCATCTGGTACAAATCACCCATAGAGTTCCCCCGCAGGACATGTTCAGTAGCTATCTGTATTTTTCATCATTTTCCAGCGCATTTCTGAAACACGCCGAAGCCATGTCAGAAAGCCTGGCCGGGCGATTCTCCTTGGGCTCAAACAGCCTTGTCATGGAGGTTGGGAGCAATGACGGCTACCTGTTAAACTATTTCCAGAAGAAGGGAGTTCCGGTCCTGGGCATTGAACCGGCTGAAAACGTTTCCCGTATCGCCAATGAAAAGGGTATTCCTACCAAGGATGTTTTCTTCGGCCCTGATTCCGTTAATGAAATTCTCAGGGAAAAAGGGCAGGCTGATATTATTATTGGTAATAATGTGCTGGCGCATGTTCCTTTGATTAACGATTTTATGGTTTCCGTAAACAAATGCTTGAAGCCGGGCGGCAGCGCGGTATTTGAATTTCCCTACTTGAAAGATTTATTGGAACATACTGAATTTGACACAATCTATCATGAGCATGTCTTCTATTACTCTTTGAGTTCTATTAAAATACTTGCCGAACGCGCCGGTCTGTCCTTGTATGATGTTAGCAGACAGGATATCCATGGCGGCTCGATACGGGTCTTTCTGCAAAAGCAAAATCATCATGATATGGCAAAAAATGTGGAGCAGATGCTGATGGAGGAAGCAAATAATGGAATCACAAATAGAAGTGTATATGATGATTTCGCGGAAAAAGTGAAAAATCTGAAAGTCAAATTAATTCGATTGCTAAAAGAACTCAAGAAAAGCGGAAAGACCCTAGCTGCCTATGGTGCTGCGGCCAAGGGGTCAACGCTATTGAATTATGCCGGTATAGATACTACTTTGATCGACTTCGTGGTTGACCGGAGCACATACAAACAGGGTAAATGCATGCCCGGCGTTCATTTGCCTATTTCCCCCCATCCCGTCTTCTGGAGGCGATGCCGGATTATACTTTGCTGCTGGCCTGGAACTTCGCTGATGAAATACAGCAGCAGCAGTTAGAATACTGTCAGCGGGGCGGCCGCTTTATTATCCCGGTACCTGAGCCGCGGGTGGTGTAAAAATACTAAAATGATTTTCAAGGAAACAAAGCTAAAAGGCGCCTGCGTAATAGAACTGGAAAAAATTGAAGATGAGAGGGGATTTTTTGCCCGGTCATGGTGTCAGAAGGAGTTTGACGAGCATGGTTTAAATCCCCTTATCGTCCAGTGCAACATATCATATAACAAAAAGAAGGGCACACTGCGCGGCATGCATTACCAGGCAGCTCCTTATGAGGAAGCCAAGATCGTTAGCTGTATTAGTGGGGCCATATACGATGTAATTATCGATTTGCGCCGGGATTCTGCCACGTACTGCCAATGGTTTGCGGTGGAGTTGAGCAGTGATAACTGTAGAATGCTTTATGTTCCCGTTGGTTTAGCGCATGGCTTTCAGTCCTTAGAGGATAACACGGTGGTTTTTTACCAGATGTCTGAATTTTATCATCCTGAATATGCCCGAGGGGTGAGGTGGAATGACC
>CAZTHJ010000308.1:0-1820 GCA_964613565.1 uncultured Dehalococcoidales bacterium
TTACTGGAAACGGTAATGCTGCCCGTGTTTGGAAAGGAGACCGCATTAATATCTGATGGCATTACGGGCGTCTCCGCGGGAGACGCCTTTTTTTTTAACTAATTAAAGCAATATGCCACGAACTATTCAGGGAGGTTTGAATGAGTGACGCCCAGAAGGTAACCTTAACTATCAATGGCATTAAACAGGAGGTAACGGTCAGTCCAGACAAGGTTCTTTTAGACCTGCTACGTGATGACCTCGATCTCACCGGAACAAAACAGTCCTGTGACCGCAAGGGACAGTGCGGAGCCTGCACGGTCATCGTCAACAAGAAAGCTGCCCGCTCCTGCCTCAAGAAAGTGGTTGACCTGGAAGGTGCAGACGTAATCACCGTAGAAGGGTTGGGCACACCGGATAATCCCCACCTGATTCAGGAAGCCTATGTGCTGACAGGTGCGATCCAGTGCGGTTTCTGCACACCGGGTATGATTATGGCTACCAAGGCTCTACTCGATGAGAACCCAAACCCCGATATCAATGCAATCAAGAAAGCCCTGACGCGGAACTTATGCCGCTGTACCGGTTACAGGAAGATAATTGACGCTGTTATTCTTGCTGGTAAATTTGTTCGTGGAGAAACCACTCCTGATGCAGTACGTAAAAAGCTAGATAAAAACAAGAAACTCGGGGTATCGCATCCAAGGCCTTCTGCCATGATCAAGGCCTGCGGCCTGGCCAAATTTGGTGCTGATATTAAGCTGAAGAATGCGCTGGAGCTGGCGGTGGTGCACAGCACCGAGTACCATGCTCTGATCAAGTCTATCGATACCACACAGGCAAAAAAGATGCCCGGAGTAGCCGGCATCATGACGGCTGATGACGTCAAAGGAACCAACCGCATCAGGTTTTTCGCTGCTGATCAGCCTGTCCTATGTGACAATAAGGTAAGCACCCTGGGCGATCCCATAGCCATAGTTGCTGCGGAGACCAGGGAACAGGCCAGAACTGCGGCGGCTGCGGTAAAGGTAGAGTATGAACCATTACCGGTAATGATGACTCCGCAGGAGGCATTGGCCGGGGGAGCGGCTCAGATACACAAGCATTCGCCGAATCTCTGCTATTCTCAACCGCAGATAAAGGGGGATGCCGAGAAGGCGCTGGCTGAATCGGCTGCTGTGATTGAGGCTGAGTTCTCAACGCAGATGAACCATCAGTCACCATTGGAGACTGAGGTATCTGTCGCTCATTTTGAGGGTGAAGGTAAGAATGCTCAACTGGTTATCTACGGTCGCAGTATCATGATACATGCTCATGCTGGCCAGCTTAAGGAAGCAGTCGGCTGGGATAACCTGCGCTATAAAGAGCCTTTTGTCGGCGGGCAGTTCGGTATTAAGGTATCAATCGTAACGGAGGCCATTGCCGCTGCTGCCGCCGTTCATTTCAAACGTCCAGTGCGTTATATCCCCAGTCTGACGGAATCGATGCTTCTCAGCCCCAAGAGGCACCCCTTCTATGTGAAGATAAAGCTGGGGGCTGATGCCAATGGACATCTGACTGCCTATGTTAATGAATTTATGGTCGATAAAGGTGCCTACTTCTTAACAGGGCCGGTTATACCTGACCGTGCCCTGCATATGCTCACCGGGGCCTACAATATACCTAATGTGTATGCTATGGCAAAGATGTCTTATACCAACAATGCCAGCGGTGGGGCTGCCCGTGGTGCTGGACCGCCACAGGTGACATTTGCCCTGGAGTGTGCCATGAACATGCTGGCCCAGAAGCTGGGGATTGACCCTCTTAAGTTTCGTCAGATGAATTCGCTGAAGCCGGGGCAG
>CAZTHJ010000309.1:0-1819 GCA_964613565.1 uncultured Dehalococcoidales bacterium
TGCAGCTTGCGCTGAATCCACGATTGCTTCTGCTGGATGAAACTCTCGATGAAGGAGAGGCTGCAGTGCCGTGGTGCCACTACCACCAGACCCGCCCCCGGCTGGATTTCAAGCCGCAGGTACCTGGCCCTCGGGCTTCGTTTTAAGATATAAGGTAGATTTTGTCCATCCAGGTTGAAAGAATATTGCCCGCTGCTGGTCTCTGTATGTTTTTTCCACTTCATAATTTGGCCTAAGTTTAGCCTGTGTTATCCATGGTAGTAAAGGTGTAGTTGCGGTCTCCCTGTGGTCTGATTACTCTGGCAGGCCGATTTGGTATATATTAAAGACCATGCTGAACGAGTCGTCACAAACAGCAGATGCCAAAATAGCGATTTACCTGCACATCCCCTTCTGCCGGCAGAAATGTGGCTATTGCTCCTTTGTGTCTTATTCCGGGCAGGACAGCCTCATCCCGCAGTATATCCAGGCGCTAAAACGCGAGATAAAACTGAGGTCAAAGGGGGAGCCCGTGAGCACGATTTATTTAGGCGGCGGCACGCCCAGCCTGCTCCCAACTCAACAGATAGCTGAAATCATGGGTGCATTAAGGGATGCCTTTAATATGGATGAGGTTGAGGAGATCAGCCTGGAGGCCAATCCGGGCATGATAGGCCTGCCATACCTGAGAGAGTTACGAAGCCTGGGGATAAATCGGCTCAGTCTGGGCATACAGAGCTTTGATGATAAGGAACTGCAGTGTCTGGACAGGATACATACTGCATCGGAAGCCAGAGCAGCGTTTGAGCTGGCAGTGCGGGCAGGGTTTGATAATATCAATCTGGACCTGATCTATGGCATTCCCGGACAGCGCCTGGAGAGCTGGCGCAGCACCATGCAGAAGGCGCTGGAACTGTCCCCGCAGCATCTCTCGCTGTACTCGCTGACGCTGGAAGCGGGCACTCCCATGTTTGCGCAGGTCAGCAGAGGAGAATTGCAGTTACCCTCAAATGATGTGCTTGCCGACGAATATGAGCTGGCCGAGAAATTGCTGGGGGAAGGCAGCTATGAGCATTATGAGATTTCCAACTGGTCACAGCTGGGCTATGAATGCCGGCATAATCTTATATACTGGCAGTGCCATCCATACCTGGGGCTGGGACTGGCGGCGCATTCCTTTATGCAAAGCCACAGGCAGGCCAATACTTCCAGCCTGGAGGACTATGTGCAACACTGCATGGGGGGAAAGGAGCCCCTTGAAATGGATGAATATATTGCTGCGGAGCTGCGCTTATCTGAAGCCATGATACTGGGGCTGCGCTTAACCCGGGGACTGCAATTGGAAGATATCAAGGCCGGTTTTAACACAGACCCGCTTAGGAAATTTGCCGTGCCCATTGCTGAGCTGCAGCAGGCGGGTCTGCTCATGCTGGAAGACGGTTATCTACGGCTCACCCCGCGCGGCAGGCTGCTGGGAAACGAGGTTTTTCTCAGGTTCCTGCCGGATTAATACACCTGTGGTTTGTCTGCCAAATACTCGACTTGACAGTATGAAGGTGGCGTGTTAGCATATTGCTATATGCGCAAATGCGCAACTAGGAAAATAAGAAAATGAGAAAAATGACCAGGTTCTTTAAAGCCCTCTCGGATGAGACCCGCCTGCGTATATTGAACGTTGTTATGCAGAGGGAGTGCTGTGTCTGCGAGGTAGTGCAGGCTCTGCAGATATCGCAGACGCGTGCTTCGCGTAACCTGAGCACACTCTATGAAGCCGGTTTTTTGCAGGTCAGGCGTGATGGCCTGTGGGTGCTCTACTCCATTGACAGCGAAAACCTGGAGC
>CAZTHJ010000310.1:0-1819 GCA_964613565.1 uncultured Dehalococcoidales bacterium
CCGGGAAAAAGTCATCCACGCTTTTCAAAGCAAGCCCCTTATGCTTGAGCTTTTTAGAAAAAACGTCTGCAAGAAGCTCCACATCGATCTCCGACTTATGTTCCCTCAACATCCTCCAAACATCATAGTAATCCCGTGATTTGCCTCTCTCCACCAAGCTACGCACCTTTTCTGCCAGCAGTTCCTCCAGTGTATAGGTCTGCACAGGGTGGGATGCAAGAGGAAAAGGCTTGGTAATCAAAGGAGACCTGACCGGCTCCAGGCACAGCGGCTCATCAAAGGTTAGATCCATAAATATCCTGCCAGGATAACCCAGAGGACCCATAAATTGAACACGCACCCTGGCATAGCCATCCGGCTTATGCAAAGTATCATTGGAAAGGCTGATCCCGGTAGATTCCAATATGCGTTGATACCACGAACTTAAATAGCCATTCAGCTCTTCCACGGACATATCCCGTTTGAGGGTAAAATCAAGGTCTTCCGAATAACGCCAATCCGGGTAATATATTTTGCGCAGGGCTGTTCCACCCTTAAATACCATTAAATCTTTGAAATCATCCACCAGGTATAGGTGGTTCAATACTTCCGTAAGAATATAATCCTTTTCCAGCACTCCCAGTGCTACCTTTTCGCGAAAGGCCAGACGCTGCAGTTCCGCTTTAGCCAACATCAATCAAATCTCCACTGCTGTAATTCTTTTTCGGGCACATTAGCCTGTATCTTCCACCTGGAGACGTATTTACCTGTCTTGGGGGATAATGTGTCCAGGCGGGCATAACCGGAACTGATGCTCTTTGACAGGATTGACAAGGCCTTGGGCTTCTGTATATTCAATGCTTCCAGCAGGTAACCCAGCCGCTGGCAGACGGCTTTACTCCCGTATTTGACGGCATATTCGGCAAGCGTGGTGAAATTCAGCTCCTTGCGCCCGTACCACAGCGCCCGGGCCACGGCAGCAATACCGCCGGCATAATCCTGGAGATCCAGGCCATCTATGATTGTTTTTTCACGGTCAGAGAGGTTTATGGGCTGGCCATCAATGACCATTTGGGTAAAGCCGAAGAACTTGTTTTCCTTCATCGTAACAAACTGATACTTCACGCCGGAAATATCGAGGTATGGTTTTAACTTGCGCTGCGTGGAGATGATGTAGACTGTATCCCTTACCTGTTCGGAATAGCCATAGTAGTTTAAGGCAGTTTGCAACCCGATATAGTAGGGCTGGATGAGCAAAGAGGCCACAATAAACTCAGGCTCAGCCCAGGCTCCGGTACTGCCCGACTCCAGGGGCAGGATCAGGTATTTCCCCTTTTCTATGCGCTGCAGCCAGCCTGCATTGACCAGGGATGACAATTTCTGGCGCATGTTCGGCTTATTGCCAGATGCCTGAAGCGCATCTTCAAAGGTAAATAGCCTCTTACCGCGCATTAGCAGCGCAGCTATCAGATCGCTGCCCACCTCACCAATATACTTTATGTTTTGTGTCATGATTGTATGCTTACTACCTTACATTTATAGCATAAAACATTATTATAAATTATGCAATAACCTGCCCGCAGAGATAAGGTTGAGGTGTAGTTGCAGTGGATGAGATTCCCGGCTTCGCCGAGAATGACAAAAAAAAGCTGAGGATGACAAATATTTTGTAATCAGCATCCTGAGGATTTATAATTTCGGGATGAAACTTACCCCGGAATGCTATCCCTGCTTGTCAGGGCTTATCGAAAGTGCCAGCGAAATGGCGACTAACAATGAAATCGACCGGCAACGGGTGCTCGATGCTGCCACGGCTGTTCTAGCCCGCGACTTCTCGCCG
>CAZTHJ010000311.1:0-1812 GCA_964613565.1 uncultured Dehalococcoidales bacterium
GCGCATCCTCGGGGATGTCTTCTCTCTCCAGCAGAAACTGGGCATAACCGATGACGCCTGTCAGCGGATTATTTATCTCATGGGCAACACCCGATGCCAGCTCACCGATTGAAGCCAGGCGGCTGGCAAGCTGCGCCTTTTGCTCCATTTCCTTTCTTTCTTCCTCCATCCGCTTGCGTTCGGTTATATCTTCTCCGGAACGGAGGATTCCGGTGATTTTGCCATGTTCATCTTTGATTATGGAGTTATGCCATGAAATGAGCCTCTCCTCACCGCTTTTAGACAAAACAGCCAAACCCTCTACGTACTCAAAAGTCTCGATTGCCCCATTCATGATTCTTCTAAATATGGATTGCGCATCAGCTCTCATCCTTTCGGGTAGGAAATTGTTAAACCAGTTCCTGCCTATAATATCCTGCTCATCGTATCCGAGGATATTACAACCCCTCTCGTTTATTGAGATGACTTTGCCATCAGTGTCTATAGCCAGCAGCATTGTCCCCGCGATATTAAAATAGGTTTGAGCCCTGTCTCTTTCCCTTCTTATTTGCTCCGTACCGTCTTGAACTTCCCCGAGCAGGCGCCTGTTCACCAGCAATATCAAGCCACAGATAAGGCTAATGGCGAGTATTATATATAACATAATCATTAGTGTTTCGAATGTGCCTGATTTGAAAAAGTCATTGCTCTCTAGCGGCGCGATAACATACCTGGCAATCCGAATAACACTGACTAAAGCGTAACCTCCAAACACTATACCTACGAAACGTGTCATATGACGCATATCAGGAGCTACTCTATGCACCAGGAGCCAAAAACATTGGAAGGTAAAAATTACTGTCATCACTGCAATATTAAGGCTTCTCGCTTCAAGGTTTGGTTGAATTAAGGTAAAGTAAGTTGCAATGGAAATAAAAACTGCCAGCAGAACATAGTTATGGATTTGCGAGCTTCTCTTCCCGACAAAGCGTTCCATGCCTATATAGATGATTACAATACCGCCCAGAATCATAGTATTGGAAACCACCATAGATACAAAATCCGGCACCAGTCCCCGTAATACGATCAGCAGTGCTCCGCCTGCCTGCAAAAACAGGTCGGTCAACCAGAAGGATATGCCTGAAAAATGTTTCCTGTTCTGATACCATACAAGCGTCATTACCAGGGCGCATACAATATTGACAATGGCATACATGAGCATCATTGTCTTCATGTCAAGAATCATGGTATTACTCCTATCTCCCTGTTCATTCTGGATGCCTGTTTATACTATTATTTCCGGGACAATATTGAAAACATCGCCTGCGGGGATTGGTATAGCGGGATATGACCTTCTATCGGCCTGCACTCAAAGCGCGCTGCACCTGTCTGCTTAACTGCTCGGCATTAAAAGGCTTGTCGATATAGGCAACTTCAGCCTCGGCTAGAAACTTTTCGGTATCTGCGCCCATAATATCACCTGTCATGAAGACCACCCTTCTTGCCAGCGATTTGTCTCTCTTTTGAATACGCTTGTATAACGTCACGCCGCTTACGCCCGGCATCTTGATATCCATCAGGATGAGGTTGTATTTCTTGCTTTCAATCTTCTTCAAGGCGTCAGCGGCGTTATCTACGGTCTCTACTTTGTGACCTTCACCGGTTAGCACACGAGTGACAACATCTCTAATCACTTTTTCATCGTCCACCACCAGTATCCGGGATTTGATTTTCTTCTGAGGCTTTTTGACATCAGGCTCAGCCGTCTTTGGTGATTTGGCTTCGGTGACTACAGGCAGCTCAATGACAAAGGTAGCGCCCTTGCCCGGCTGG
>CAZTHJ010000312.1:0-1794 GCA_964613565.1 uncultured Dehalococcoidales bacterium
TTATGACCCCTCCCTGGGCACCAGCGGCAGCGCCTTTGAGAGTTATTTGAACTCTGACCGCAAGCTGCTGCGCGAAAGCACCCAGATTATGCAGTCCCTCATAGAGTTGATCGGAAATGAAGAGGCCGATTTTGTGCTCGTGCCGGGAGACCTGACCAAGGATGGAGAGCTCTCCTCTCACCAGCTGGCCGCTGGCTATCTCGCTCAAATCAAGGCATCCGGCAAAAAGGTGTATGTAGTACCCGGCAACCACGATATAAATAATGGCCACTCCATGAGGTATTTCGACGACCGCAGCGAAAGGGTGCCCAATATTAGTGCCGCAGAATTTGCCCAAATCTATGGCGACTTCGGCTACGATGCAGCCCTTTACAGGGACGCTGCTTCTCTGAGCTATGTTGCCGAGCTCAAGCCCGGCCTGTGGCTGCTGGCACTGGATGCTTGTCTGTATAAGCAAAACATAGAAGGGGCACAGCCCGTGACCGATGGCAAGTTCAACTCTGCCACCCTGGCCTGGATTGAAGACATGCTGCTCAGGGCTCAGCAGGGGCAAAAGGCCGTCATTGCCATGGTACATCATGGCATCGTGGAGCACTATAAAGGGCAGGAAAAGGAATTTGGAGACTACCTGGTTGATGATTATATTGAAATTGCAAGCCTGCTGGCCTCGCATAATGTCAGGCTGGCTTTTACCGGTCATTATCACGCTCAGGACATCACACTGTACCGTACTCGGGACGGTAAAGGGTTCATCTTTGATATCGAAACCGGCTCACTGGTAACCTGGCCCTGCCCCTACCGCTTTGTCAGCATTGACCAAACGCAGGGATCCAGTATCAAATCGGGTTTTATCAGTTCGATCGAATCCTTCACTGGTGACTTCCAGGGGTATGCACACGACTTTATCCGCAGTTCTATCGAAAATATTGCCTTCAACATAATTCAAAGCTATACAGTAAAACCGGCGGAGGCCCACATGCTGGCAGGGAAGGCTGCTGATGCTATCATGGCCCACTACAGGGGAGATGAATTCCTGCCGCCGCATGAGGAGGCGCTGCCTTCACATGGCCTCAGCCTGCCGGCAAGGGTCGTCGTCATGGCACAGAAAGGCTTTATCGAGAGCCAGTGGCATGACCTGGAGCCGGGAGACAATGATGTAACTCTCGATCTCATTAGCGGAGAGAGCAAATAATTGTTTTCAGGCATCCTTCCTCTAAGGGCTGCAATCAAGCCGTAATTGAATCTGGCTACAGGCATTTAGCCTGATCCGAATCCGCTTTGCTTTGCGCTGCAGCTATGGCTTTCCTGCGCGGAGCATCCAGCTGCTGTTTTATCGGTACGAACAAAAATATGCCTACTGCATATAGAAGTTGCGGCCACTGCCCTGTCAGCCCCAGGATCAGAGCAATCACTCCACCCCCTGCCGCAGCACTGTATGTTGAACGCTTGATAAAAATATAAAGTATTCCATAAACTGCCATTCCTGCTGCCGTTGGAGCTGAAAATAATGCCAGCATTGTTCCTGTAGATGCCGCCAGTCCCTGACCGCCCTTAAAACCAGCGAAAAGGGGAAAATCGTGCCCTAGAATCACGGCTGCTCCCGCCATCATCTGCCACAATAGGTCAAATCCGGCTAATTTAGCTATGATGACGGGGATTGCCCCTTTTAGAATATCGAGAGCTGCAACCATCCAGCCATAGCGGGCACCCAGCAGGTGAAAGGCGTTGCGGGCGCCTATATTTCCATCACCAGCGGTACGCAGATCCATACCTTTAAGACGTTTACCGAATATA
>CAZTHJ010000313.1:0-1787 GCA_964613565.1 uncultured Dehalococcoidales bacterium
AGAAAAAGTAAGCGAAATCCTCAAGCTGTGCCGCCAGCCGATCTCGCTGGAAACACCGGTAGGTGAGGAAAAGGACAGCCACCTGGTTGATTTCGTGGAGGATAAATCCTCTCTCCCTCCGGAAGAAGAGGCCTCAAGGAATTTGCTCAAGGACCAACTTTATACTGTACTGTGCGAACTCAATGATCGAGAGAAGAAAATCATCATGCTCAGGTTCGGGCTGGAGAATGAGAGGCCGATGACACTGGAAGAGGTGGGACGTGAATTTAATGTCACCAGGGAACGTATCCGGCAGATCGAGGCCAAGGCACTGCGCAAGCTGCGCCATCCCAGCCGCAGCCGCAAACTGCGCGATTTCCTGGAGTAGTTAAGTATCTCAGCTTCGCCACTGACTACAATACCGGCAGCCCGGGGCGGCTTGAAAACCCGCCGCTAATGTAAAAAGAAACGCACTAAGTCCAAATTACCGGTAGACCTCCATGTCAACCCCTTTCTTCCTACGTTGGATCAAGTCTAATGACCCGCTGACAATATTTCTCTGCATCATAATAAGAAAGTCAGTCTTCGTGTCTTGTAATTCCGCCATCTCGAGCTCCCACTTCTTCTTCATTACGAGTTCCTATCTCTTAGTCATCACGAGCGCAGCGTGGTGATCCCATACCTTTGGAAATGTCCACGCTGCCACTATCCTCGCAAACAATTAATAAGCAACCGGCAGCGACCTTAATAAAAAATTAATAATTACTCTGTATGCTTAATATATTTGGCTGATCAAAGCCTTTTGCTGTACTATATATAGTCAGATTTGCCTTTGTTAATATTATGAATAAAAGATTAAAGACTTTACTGGGACTTGCCAGTGTTTTTGTTGTCATCCTTTCTTTTCTCTCCTGTGCCACCCCTAACTTTAATGCCGGCCAGGGGATAACTGTAAAGCAGGTGATGCCGGTAATGCGCGGCAATCTAACCAACTCTGTGGCAGTGGACGGCAACCTGGTCATGCCACTGGCCTTCGATCTGAAATTCGGCGCCCCGGGCAATGTGCTGGATGTTATGGTGGAGAAGGGTGATTATGTCAAAGCGGGCATGATATTGGCCACTCTGGATTACTATTCACAACAATTGGATATACAATCTGCCAATTGCGACCTGCAGCAAACGCTGAGTAACCTTTATGAAACCATCCCCTCAATTCAACAGACCTACGGCTATCCCAGCTTTTATCCCAATGCTGCTGCCTCACTGGCTGCCGGATGGGCTGATGAGGAGGTTTCTCTGGCCCATGAGTTATTTGTCATGAACCTTTATAGCGAGGCCACCTCCGAGCTGCGCCTGGCCTCTGCCGACCTGGCAGCCTGCAGCAGGATATTCCGCGATGCCATTGAGAACCCATACTGCGGCCTGGGTGATACCAGTGCTTTTGACAACCGGGACGAAACCACTAGCTGGATGCAGTATTACCCGACAGACAGGGTGACCATGGTTCAGCAGTGGCAGGGGATTATCGATACCCTGAAAGGCTCTCAGTCAGATCTGGACCGGGCGCAGGAACTGATAAGCACGGGAGGTACTGCCGAGGCCGGTGCGCTCATAGGCAGGCTGACAGCGCAGTTAAACGGGGTCAGTATCAAGGTGGCCGATAATGTCAACAGGATACGGGTCCAACAATATAATACCATCTATCCCGGCAGGGATCTCTGCCTGTTTTTCTACGATGCGGCAGAAGCCAAGCTCGATGGCGCACTGGACATCATCGACGCCGGAACGCTGGGCTCAGATTATTGAAA
>CAZTHJ010000314.1:0-1425 GCA_964613565.1 uncultured Dehalococcoidales bacterium
ACCATCATTGCTGGCGGAGGTATTGCACTGGCCGAACACATGGCAAAGCAAATCCTGTGTGGGGCTGACCTGACATCTATCAACTTACCCCTGTTGATAGGGCTGGAATGCCACCTGTGTAAAGCCTGTAATCCTGCAATCTGTCCAGCCAAGATTAATGAAATTACCCTTGACTACGGTGTGGGACGCATGACCAATTTAATCGCCGCCTGGCATGACCAGTTGATAGAAGTGATGGGCGCCATGGGAATACGCGAAGCCCGTCGCCTGCGCGGGGAAGCAGGCCGTGCTCTATTTTTTGAAGACCTCGAGGAGGAAACCTTTGGCAGACTCTTTGGTACAAGAAAGGCATAAGGAATTATTTCCAAACAACACGCTGAAGACCTTCGTGCCGCAGGTAGAGGTTTCCTGTGAGATCAAGCGCACCCCCTCACGCTACCGCAACCAGATTGCCAAATATATCATCCGCCGCAGCGACAGCTGCGATATGTGTGGCAAATGTGTTCAGGCATGTCCACAGGGAGTACATGTACTTAAACCAGGTTATAAGAATTTTTCAACTTTGCGCAACCACGCCTGCATAGGTCCCGCCTGTGCCGAAACAGACCATTATTGCATTGACATATGCCCCCAGAAAGCATTGATGATGGTGGAAAACCCGGAGATGGAAGTATTAGGTGATTTCCGCTGGACGGCTGATATGATTCTCGCAACCTGGAAAATGGCTGAAAGCGGTGACCTGCCGCCCCCAGAATTCGGCTATAAGTACCAGACAGGCAATTCAGGGGGAGGGTTTGACCGGCTCAGGTTTAAGTTCCCAGATAAAGAGGCAGCTACATTAACAGAAGATGAAATTGACACTTCCATCGACCTGAACCAGCGGGAGGATGGGAGGCCCAAGATCACAATTGATGTGCCGTGGTACGGAGGTGGCATGTCCTTCGGTTCTGTCAGCATCTCTACACAACTGGCAAAGGCTCGTGCGGCAACTGCTTTTAATACTTTCACCTGCACCGGTGAGGGCGGTTATATGGAGAGGCTGAAACCCTATGACGACCATACCATCACGCAGGTGGCCACAGGCCTCTTTGGCGTCAGAGAGGAAACAATTCAGCGTGTCAAGATCGTAGAGTTCAAGTATGCCCAAGGCGCAAAACCCGGCCTGGGCGGACACCTGCTTGCCGATAAAGTTACACCGGCCGTGGCCAGGATGCGCGAAACAGTGACCGGTATATCGCTATTCTCTCCTTTTCCCTTCCACAGCGTATATTCCATCGAAGATCATAAAAAGCACATTGACTGGATCAAGCATGTTAACCGCAGAGCCCTGGTATCTACCAAAGTATCCACTCCTTCCGATGTGGACATGGTGGCTGTGGGCAGCTACTCCGCGGGAAGCCATATCGTTCACCTCGACGGCGGCTA
>CAZTHJ010000314.1:1517-1783 GCA_964613565.1 uncultured Dehalococcoidales bacterium
AAAATTACCTTGATTGCCAGCGGGGGAATCCGCAGCGTCCATGATATCGCCAAGGCCATTGCGCTGGGAGCAGACGGCGTGGTGGTGGGAACAGCGGAGCTGGTAGCGCTGGGGTGCATACGCTGCACCCGCTGCGAGAGCGGCCGAGGCTGTCCACGTGGTATAGCTACTACGGATGAAGCCCTTACCAAACAGATGGATGCGGACTGGGGAACCCAGCGCATCATTAATCTGTACAGCGCCTGGCGCAAAGAGCTGGTCCAGAT
>CAZTHJ010000315.1:0-1775 GCA_964613565.1 uncultured Dehalococcoidales bacterium
CCCCGCCATTACAAGGCAGGTCTGAAGACCAGCCTTTACAAATAAGAAGAAGTGTTTTGGGACACTATCCATGGACAGGTTTATAAACCTGTCCCTATACGAAGTTTATTGGTTACCGTGCCTTCTTCCCGGTTTTCTTCCTGCCAGCGGCGGAAGTCCCCGGCCTTACCGTCATGCACCAGTCCAGGTATTTGCGGCTGCGCCCCTGGATAACATTGAAATACAGCTTCTGCAGCCTGGCCGTGATCTTTCCCACCCTGCCGCTGCCTATCTTGTACTCGTCGATCTCGATGACGGGAGTAACGTGGGCGGCGGTGCCGGTAAGGAAGACCTCCTCTGCAATATACAGGTCGCTGCGGCTGACGGAGCGCTCCACGACCTGCAGCCCCATGTCACCGGAGGCCAGTCTCATCACGGTATCGCGGGTGATGCCCAGCAGGATGCTGTCCGCTGCCGGCGGCGTGACCAGCCTGCCGTCCATGACCATGAACAGGTTCTCGCCGCTGCCCTCGGCGACATTGCCGCTGTCCATGAGCAGGATGGCCTCGTCAAAGCCCCTTTCGAGGGCCTCGCTCTTGGCCAGGGCGCTGGTGACATAGGCGCCGCAGATCTTGCCGCGGGACGGTATCATGGAATCGCCATGCCGCCTCCAGGAAGAGACACAGCAGCGCACGCCGGCATCCACGTCCAGGTAGGCCGGCAGGGTAATCACGGCAATGGCGAAATCGCTTTCAATGTCATGCAGGCGCACGCCCACCTTTTCCGCGCTCTTGAAGGCAATCGGCCTGATATAGACGTCCTCCCTGAAGCCGCTCTCCTGCACAAGCCGGGCAGTGAGCCCGCACAGCTTCTCGATGCTGTAGGGCAGGTCCATTTTGAGGATACGGCAGCCATTGCCGAAGCGCTGGTAGTGCTCCGGCACGCGGAAGAGATAGAAGCAGCCTTTTTCTTTATTCCAGTTGCCGCGGATACCCTCGAAAACGGCAGTGCCGTAATGCATGGCATGAGTCAGTATGTTGATCCTGGCCTCTTCAAGCGGCATGAATTTCTTATGGAAATAGGCATATGGAGGCATATTTCACCTTTCCTTCTTATCCCCGAGATAAGACTATATACTAAAAATTGGGCTTTATTATAGCGCTGCAGGAGGTTGATGACAAGCTGTGAAGGCTGTATGCAGGCCCCGTCTCCCCGGGCGGGTTTTCAAACCCGCCCTAACGTATGGAGAGGGGTGGGATGGCCACATCGCGCAAGTCATGAGAGGAAAAGCTACTGTAATCAACAGAAAAGCTCGTCAGTACTGACTTCGCTCTGTATTATTCTTTTTTCTTCGCCGCAGACTTAGTCTTAGCCCTGGATTTCTTCACAGCAGGCTTAGCCCTGGATTTCTTCGCTGTCGGTTTAGCCCTGGGAGGCAGGGTCTGCGGGCCGTAGGCCCGGTTTAATTTTTTCATCAGGCCTGCCTTGCGCCTGGCCCCGGTATTGGGGTGCATGATCTTTCTCTTGACTGCTTTATCCACCCTGCTGATGGCTGCCTTGACGGCGAGCTTGGACTTTTCCAGGTCCTTTGAGGCTACGGCCTCCCTGGCCTTATCCACCGCGGTCTTGGTGGCGCTTTTGGCTGAGCGATTCTGCTTGCGCTTGGTTTCTGCAGTCCTGGCTGCTCTCTCTGCTGATGTTGTCTTGGTCAATGCTGGCTCCTTTTAATTATGTGTTAAATTTTCTCTTCATAGAGAATGCTGAAAAACTCAGATTCAACCCTCTTTATCCCCCAG
>CAZTHJ010000316.1:0-1772 GCA_964613565.1 uncultured Dehalococcoidales bacterium
CAATCCTTCTCCGGGAGGACTGTTCAAGAAACGGAACCCCTATGGACAGTAATAGGGGATACTGTTGCCAGATGGCAGCACCCATAAAACATAGTGAAGAAAGTGGTTACAGGCGTTCGAATGGATATTAAGAACTTCGACGCTTCAAATAAACAATTAAAAAAGGAGAGGAAACTAAATTGAGCGAAAAAACATTGGCTAATCCTGCGGCGGTGGGGCTGGCTGGTTTCGGCGGTACAACCCTTCTGTTACAATTCCACAACCTGGGCTGGTGCGGCGTAAGCCCGATACTGTGGACAGCGCTGTTCTTCGGCGGACTGATGCAGCTTCTGGCTGGAATGAAAGAGTTCCAGACAGGCAATACCTTTGGCTTCGTCGCCTTTTCCACCTACGGCGCTTTCTGGATGGCACTCGCCGGCATCCTGCTGGGAACCCACTTCGGCATCCTCAGCCCGGCAGCAAATGACCTGGGCTGGTTCCTGGTTATGTTCACTATCATCACCGCAATCTTCTTCCTCGGCGCAATGCGGCTGAGCTGCACCCATGCAGTACTTTTCCTGACACTGCTGCTCGGCTTCATCTTCCTTGACCTCTGCACCCTGGGTGGAGAAGGACTGGCTTTCTTTAAAACTGTAGCCGCAATCGACCTGATAATCTGCGCCGCCACCGCATGGTACCTGATGGCACATGTCGCTTTAACACCGCTAAAGATGAATATCCCCATCGGCAATCCCTGGGTTAAATAAGTAACGAATTTTGTAAGCCTACGGTAGATGCTGAATATCAGAATTAGTGATATTCAGCATCTACATATATGATTTGACATGGGGAAATGATATTTGATATGCTTCTCCACACTGTTAGTCTAACCACCGGTAGTATAAACGTCTAACCAAAAGAGCAATTTGATATGTAATGATGAAGGGATAGCTGTGGTCTAGAAGGCAAAATTTCAGATGCTTCCCGATAATATTAGTAATAGCAGCGATACCGAAAATAAAGAGGAAAAGAAATCCGGCGGTCCGGTAATAAGCAGGCGAACTTTTCTGGGCGCTTCAGCCGCTACCGCCACAGTTCTGGCAGCCAGCTATCTTTTAAAAAGCCCCAAGATCAGCTTTGCCTCATCTACAGAGTTGCCACCTTATGGATCAATCACCGAGAAATGGGTAGCTACATCCTGTTTAAACTGCCCTACCCGCTGCGCCACTAGAGTGAGAATTGCTGATGACAAAGCTGTCCGCATCGCCGGAAATCATTTATCTAAAGTTTCCGGGGGAGAAAATTGCCCCCGCTCTCACATCGGCCTTCAGGTCCTTTATAACCCTGATAGAGTGAAAAGCCCTCTGAAAAGAACCAACCCGCAGAAGGGCAAAGGCATAGACCCCAAGTGGGCACCGATATCATGGGATAATGCTCTGAATGAAGTTAGCAGCCGCTTGCAAGCCTTGCGTGAAAAAGGAGAGGCACACAAGCTGTTGCTGCTATATGCACTGAATACTATCAGCAGTGAAGATTTGATAAATCGCTTTGCCTCCGCTTATGGAACTCCTAACGCCATCTCACGCGAAGGGATGGAGAATGAAGCCGAAAAAGCGGGCGAGTGGATGGCAGACGGACACTACACCGGCAGCGCCTATGACCTGGAAAATACCAACTATATCCTCGCCTTCGGCGCCAGCATCATTGAATCCCAGAGGCCGCTGGCTCGAAACCTGCATATGTGGGGCAAAATACGCCGCGGCAGACCTTTGCGAGCCAGGGTAGTAGTCGTC
>CAZTHJ010000317.1:0-1760 GCA_964613565.1 uncultured Dehalococcoidales bacterium
AATACTCCTGGAGCCAGCTCAACACGCATGAGCAACAGCTGGTGATGAGCCTGGCGGTATTTCGGACTGCCTTCACGCTGCAGGCTGCTTACCGGGTGGCGGGTGCCAGGGAGCAGGAGCTGCATGCGCTGGTGGGCAAGTCATTGTTGGAGAGTATCGCCGAAGGGCGATACCAGATGCACGACCTGGTGCGGCAGTATGGGGAGGAAAAATTGGCACTCAGCCTGGAGCCTCAGGAAAGATCAACCCGCCAGAGGCACAGTGATTATTTCATGGAGCTGGCAGTGGAGTGGGGGAATCTCTTCAAGAGTCAAAAACAACCCGCTGCCCTGGCACAGGCGGATAAGCAGATCGATGATGTGCAGGCAGCCTGGGAATGGGCGGCTGAAAGTGGAAAAATTGAGCAATTAGCCCAAGCCGTGGAAGGGCTGCTATTATATTATAGCTTGCGCTGTCGGTATCACGAGGGGAAACATACCTGTTTAATAGCATTGGAAAACCTTGAAAAGGAAGGGCGATTTAAACAGGAATTATTGAGTCTAAAAAGTTTGCTTCTCGTACGACAGGCAGCTTTCTGTAATAATCTACGTGAAATGGATCAAGCGAAGCTGTTAGTGGAGGAAGTTGATAATTTTATCGAACAAGCGGACTTGGCGGGACAGGATGTGCGGCAGTCTCTGGCATTTTTATACTCGATAAAGGGATCTATGGCTACCAATCTTGAAATACAAATAGAGAACTTTCTGCGAAGCGCTGAGTTGTACCGCCAATTGGATGAGCCTTGGCATAGGATTGGCAGGTTGAATGCTGCCGCCCTCGTTGCATCACACATGGGAAACTTTACCTTTGCGAGTAAGTTACAAAGTGAAGCTTATGAGCTCGGCCTTGTTGTAGGAGAACCCGGACTAATTGGAACGGTTTTAATAAACCTGGCGTATGGCGAAGTAACCGCTGGAAAGATTGAAGCAGGAATACAACGAATGCAAGAGGCAGAACAATTATTGCAGATTGCTGGAGACCTGGATTTATTAGCTTCTGCTGAGCTTCATTTTGGTGTCTTAATAGGTTGGACAGGAAACTTTGCTGAAGCGCACAAAATACTGGAACATGCAGTTCCACTCCGACTACATTATGGCGATCGATATGAATGGACCTATGGCATGGTGGGATTGGGAATTTGTGAGATGGAGTTGGGGGAGTATGGGAAAGCAACCGATACCCTTCAGCAGGCTTTGAACGCGACGCGCCAGGATGATTTTGCCCGAGAGGAGGCTTTCCTGCTCATCTGTTTAGGGTGCATCACATTGACGCACGCGGACATTTCACAGGCATGCATCCACATACAGAAAGGAGTGACCCAATACCGCAGCATGCAGTTTGCTGGGGAGTTAGGCATGGCATTGGGAGGGCTGGCATTAACTCAGCACATGATAGGAAATGAGGCTAAAGCCTGGGAGACACTCCTGGAAGCCCTGTCAGTGGCGATAAAAACCCGTGATCGGTTCACCATGTTCTCACTACCTGCGACACTGGTGGTTATGCTGGCAGATGCAGGCAGATGGGAGCAAACGGTGGAGGCATACTCGGCAGTGATGACCGACCCGATCGTAGCCAACTCGCGCTGGTTCGCGGATATGGTTGGCAACAGGATCGATTTAGCCAGGGAGCACCTGCCTGAGGACGTCCGCCTGGCAGCAGAAGCGCGTGGTCGCGAGGGGGACGTCTTTGACGTGCTGGGTAGATTAGCGCAGGAAATTGAC
>CAZTHJ010000318.1:0-1759 GCA_964613565.1 uncultured Dehalococcoidales bacterium
ATAATATCTTCAATATCTTTCGCGGTCATGGCCATGGGGGTTTCACGGGTGAACTTGTTCGTAATGGCTGATGGAGCTATAGGCGATGTGCCTGTGTGTCTGGAGGAGGCATAGCCGCCCATATGCATCAGCTGAATGCCTATCTTAGATTTCGTTCCGGCATGTACCTCGCTGATAAATTCCTTAAAGGGGTGGATATTTGAGTCATTAAACAGACCGGGCATAAAAGGATTACTGCCCACTTTATCAATAGCAACCGGGCCGACTATCATCAAGCCGACTCCACCTTGCGCTCTCTCCCGGTAAAATTCCATGTACCTGCTTGTGAAGCGGTAATCCTGCCCATAAAAAAGGGCCATGGCAGGCATTACAATCCGATTTGCTATATTCAATCGATTAATGATGATGGGTTCAAAGAGTTTTCTTATTTTCATTGATAAATAGACAGTAAATCTGTCGGTACCTGAGTACTGAAGAATGCCAGTTTTTTTGAATCACTTCTCTGTATTAGATATCTGTTAATCTGCCCGTTTTTCAGCAAAGACAATTATTATCTTCTGTTGTATGAATTATTTGCCCTTAAACGTGGGTGGGCGTTTTTCCACAAATGAATTTATGCCTTCCTGCACATCTTCAGAACGCAGCAGCCACATTACCGTCCCTCGTTCGATGGCAAGGGCAGCTTCTATGCTATTGCAAGTTATGGAGTTATTGATAACATTCTTGGCACCCCTTAGCGCTAGCGGCGGTTTGGCCATTATAGCGTTAACTGTGGCTTCTACTTCGGCATCGAGCTTATCAAGAGGAACGACTTTATTAACCAATCCCCAACGATAAGCTTCGGCGGCGTCAATAATCTCCCCTTTGTAAATCATTTCCTTGGCACGATTGACAGCTATTTTTCTTGGAAGACGCACTGTTCCTCCCCACCCGGCCAGTATTCCCAGGTTGATTTCCAGTAAGCCGAAGGATGCATTTTCCGATGCATACATGAAATCACAGCACAGCGCCAGCTCAAGTCCACCCGCAAAGCACCTTCCATTAACGGCTGCGACCACCGGTTTTTCCATATAGGTAAGCAGCGTCTGAATGCGATTGCCCTGCTGGTAACTGTAGTCATAGCTGGTAACAACATCCAGCGATTTGAAGGTATTGATATCTCCTCCTGAACAGAAGGCTTTATCTCCCGCGCCCCTGATAACCACGCAGCGGATTGAGTTATCCTTTAAGGTATGCTCCAGCGCATCCTTGAGTTCTTCCTGCATCAAAGGGCCCAGCGCATTGCCCATCTTTGGATTGTTCAGGGTCAGCCATAATACTTCTCCGTTTTTGCCGCGCCTTTCATAAGTAAGTTGTTCGAAAACCGGTTTATACTCAGTCATAATCTCACCCCTTCTTTACAGGCTGGAACTTGGGAAGGGTTACTCCTTCTACTACGTCATCGAAGACAACCTCAACCTCCATTCAAATCGTAATATCTTCCGGCTTGGAATTAACAATAGTCGTCAGGATGCGTGGACCTTCGGCCAGATCAACCATGGCAATAGTGTACGGAATATCCACATCGAAACCTGGCGGTGCGCCAAGCATAACTGTAGAATTGGCATAGATTTTTCCTTTCCCCGAAGCCTGCATCCATTCATGTTCCTCAGCCCAGCATTGGGTACAATAGAGATAGGGTGGATGATCGATGTTGCCACATTTACTGCATTTTTTCAGCAGCAACTTGTGCTGCTTGGTACCGTCCCAGAATGCCTGT
>CAZTHJ010000319.1:0-1755 GCA_964613565.1 uncultured Dehalococcoidales bacterium
CACCAGGAGCTATGCCTTACGCCAGTGCTCAACAACCATCAATAAGCACCAAAAAAACATTTGTGGATACCGGCCCGATACGAGTAAGGCGATTCCCTCCAGCTCTAGTCATTACCCTCATCATCGTCGTTATCATCCTTTCAGGCTTCGCCGCCTTCAAAATTGGCTGGCTTGAAGGCCCGCTTAACGCCATCCAGGAATCTGTCTCTGGCATCCAGTGGCCCAACTGGTTGCCAATTAGCCCTAAAGACACCACGCCTCCTGTAATCTCAGGGGGCAATGTTTCAGACATTACCCAGACAGGCGCTGTCATCACCTGGCAAACAAACGAGCCATCTACCAGCCAGGTAATGATATGTGAGCCAGGCGGTGGCTGCACCTGGACAGAGCTCGACGAAAATTTAGTTACTGACCACTCCGTAACTGTAAGTGACCTCAAGTCAAATACAACCTATCACTTAACTGCAACATCAACCGACGCTAAGGAAAATCAAGCAATCTATGAAGGAGATTTCACAACTCTAGCCCAGGCTGCTGCAACCGCGCTGGCAATTTCAGGCATCCAGGTATCCAACATCACCGACCTAAGTGCTACCATAAGCTGGGTCACTGACAACCCTGCCACCAGCCAGATAGAATACGGCACAACGAATGCCTACGGCTCAACCACGCCACTCGACAATAGCTTGACCACCAGTCACAACATCACATTAACAGGAGTAGCGCCCACTACTACCTATCACTTCAAAGTCAAATCCAAAGACGCTAGCGGAAACGAAGTAGCCTCCCAAGACCAGACTCTTACCACACTTAGCACTGTCTCAGCCGATATGGAGATTGGCCCTGAAGTAGGCAAGCTCGCTCCTGATTTCACCCTGCCGACTTTGGACGGCAAGCAGGTAAGCCTGAGCCAGTTGCGAGGCAAAATAGTCATCGTCAACTTCTGGCAGGACACCGGGCAATGTAGAAACGAGCTATCTCTTATCCAGACAGTTTATGATAAATGGCCACAGGATAAATTAGCGATACTTGCCATAAGCTGGAAACAGACCCCAGCGATTACACAGAGCGTTGTTAATGTCAAAGGATTGACTTTCCCCGTCGCCCTTGACGAGACAGGAGAGGTCGCTGCAAAATATAACGTCGTTCACTGCCCTGCTAGCTTCTTTATCGATGCCCAGGGCATTGTTAGAGATAGCGAATACTATCCCTCTGCCTTGAAAAGCGTGGCACAGATAGAAAGTATACTTAATTCTATGCAATGACTCCTCCGATATTCTATTAAATCAATTAACTCCTGACCGCCAGCAAAGGGAAAACGGTCATTACCGACAAGGTTAAAAAACAGATTCCAGGTGGATTACATATGACAGAGAGTGAGAATGTCAAACCCAGAACCATCATACATACCACACGACACGAGCTTACCGAGCCGGCTCAACCTCGCGCTACCAAACCAGAAGAGATAGTTGAAAAGGCTCGAAAAAAAGACCGCAGACCCTCTGCGAAAAAGAAAGGCTCTATACTGCCCGGGCAGTTGCAGAAGATATTAGCTGCTGCCATCATCTTATGCCTGGGGCTTGTAGGCTTCATCATCTTCACCCTTGCCAGAGATACCACACCTCCTGCAATCCGACAGGTATCACTTTCAGACATGGCCGAAGCCAGCGCTATTATCACCTGGCAAACTGACGAACCGGCTACCAGCCAGGTTACAATATGGGACTCCGAAGTTTATACTTCGACCGAACTTGA
>CAZTHJ010000320.1:0-620 GCA_964613565.1 uncultured Dehalococcoidales bacterium
GTGCTATTTCCAGCCCTTCCCCAAAGGCATCGCCGTTGATGGCGGCGATGACCGGGCATTTGATACTGCTGATGAGCGAGGCTGCCGAAAGTTCCGTGGCAGCTTTTACCATAGAAGACTCACTCCCCAGGCAAAATGAATTTCCGCTTCCCGTAATAATAACCACTTTGACGGCTTCATCTGCTGCTATGTTTTCACAGACATCCTGCAGGCACTGCAGCACGTCAAGGTCAAGCCTGTTGCCCCTTGCCGGCCTGTTGATGCTGACCAGTATGACACCGCTGTCGCTTTCATTCAGCAATACTTTTACCATATAATACCTCTAAAATATACTTGCCGGCAGTATGCGCCAAACGATCAATGATGAGGAAACATTATATCATAATTAATCCAATTCAGATTCACAAGAATAAATATCAACTGCCGCAATTCTTAAAACTGTAAAGGAAATACAATCATGGATTTCAATCTGACAGATGAACAGGCCATGCTGCAGAAAACGGTGAAGCAGTTTTCTGACTACGAAATCGAGCCCATTGCGGATAAAATTAACCGCGAAGGTAAATTACCTGACGACCTTATAAAAAAAATGGCAGACCTGGGGCTGTTTGGCATGGCAC
>CAZTHJ010000320.1:651-1737 GCA_964613565.1 uncultured Dehalococcoidales bacterium
AGCTATGGATGACCTGAGCTGCATACTTGCCTGTGAAAAGATGGCATATTCGGGATGTGGTGTGTGGTGGTTGCTCGCCTTTAATAATAGCATACCGGAGACCATATATCAGTTTGGTACTGAATATATAAAGAAAACCTTCTTGCCTCACCTGTGTTCGGGTTAAAGTTATGCCAGTATACAGTTTACCGAGGCCGAAACCGGTTCAGATACCAGAGTGCTGACAACCAAGTCGATTAGAGAAGAGGGCGGCTTCGTCATTAACGGCTCCAAGTGTTTCAGCACATTTGGCGCCAGGGATGGTTACACCATGCTCTTTGCCCGTGACCAGGATGACAATTGCAGCGCTTTTGTGGCCAGGAAGAATGTTAAGGGCTATACCATTTCAAAGATGTGGGACTTAATGGGTGGTGGTGGCATTGAGGCGGTTGATGTGCACTATGAGAATGTTCGCCTACCGCTGCAAAACCTGCTGGGTAGGGAGGGAAAGGGCATGGATGTCCTGCTGTACTGGATTTCTATCGAGAAAATACAGCAGTGTGCAGCCTGTGTGGGCATGGCGCAGGCCGCTTTGGACGAATCAATCAAATTCACCAGGTCCAGGATGAACAGAGGCAAGCCTATTGCAGATATGCAGGGCATCCGCTGGATGCTGGCCGAGATGCACGCCGGAATCCAGGCCGCCAGGTGGATGACATACCGGGCTGCCTTTCTCAAGGATCGGGGAGATCAAACCTGGATGAGGGAAGCTGCCGCTGCCAAGATAATGGTTGTGCCGGCTACCATGGAAGTGGTGGAACTGGCGCGTCGACTGCATGGCGCATATGGCTATACGGGAGAATTCAAAATCGAGCGTCTTTACCGTGCTATTGCGGGAGCCTCTGCCATAGCCGTCAGCCTGGAAATAAATAAATCGCAGGTAGCTGCCGAACTGCTCAACACAGCGGCAGGCAGCTGATCCAGGATGACCTTAATAACTTTAGCAGGTGAGCTATCGATTAACCTCAGATTTTACAGATTTCATTATATATTCAAAACGGAATTTGGGTTATAATAGAATCAAATGATCTTCCGTGACAACAATAT
>CAZTHJ010000321.1:0-1736 GCA_964613565.1 uncultured Dehalococcoidales bacterium
CATAATCCTTCTACAGGTTCTTGACCCAACTTCCTACCAAGAAATGCCTAATGCTGTTGACCCATTGCGCTGGCAACTCCGTAAAGCTGAGGCGGACGCATATATAAAAGGGATTGCACACAGGGTGCGGAAGAATCTGGGTGAAACATCCCTGATAGGTGAGGATGAAAAAACGAGCCGGGTCAATTATTCGGTCCGAGAAGGAAAAGCAGCGGAAAACATCGTTGACTTTGCACATTTAGAGAATATCGACCTTCTGGTTATCTGCACGCATGGCTCAAGTGGATTGAGCCGCTGGAATATCAGCAGTGTCACCCAAAAAGTAATTAACCTGATTTATCTACCAGTACTGATTGTGAGGGCTTTTAACCAACCCGTTACCGATGAAAGCAAAATTCGTTACCACCGAATTCTACTCCCCATCGATAGCTCACGCCGCGCTGAGTGTTCTCTCTCTGCCGGGATTGAGCTGGCGCGAGGAGAAACCTCCACCGATACCACACCTGAGGCTGCTGGTGACAAATCGACCCTCTTTTTGGCAGCGGTGATTCGACCGCCCGAGCTGCCAATTCCAGAACCCTTACCAGTCGAAATCAGCCAGCTTTCTTCACAGCTATTACAAGTCAGCCGCCAGGCTGTTGAAAGATACCTTTACGAGACGAAAGAGCGTTTGCCTGTAGAGTGTGATACCTGTGTCGTCGAAAGCGCCAGTGTGCCTTCCGCAATACAGGATTTGGCCGAGCAGGAAGATATCGACATTGTAATCCTTTGCGCCCACGGTTATTCCGGGCAAGTTACCTGGCCTTATGGGACTGTTACGCGCAACTACATCGAGCATGGCACCAAACCAGTCCTGATTATTCAGGACGTGCCACGCTCTCATGTGAAACCAACTGCGGCTGAGGTTGCTGCTGAAAAATCCGGGAGACGTTAAGTATGCCGGATGAGCAAATTAATGAAATTCGAGAACAGGATATTCCTATCTCGGGAAATTCATTTTCGTCCAAAATTGAACAAATGCAGGAATTGGTTAATTTTCTGATAAGCAACTATCAGGAAATTAGCCGATTTCCTACGGAACCCAGCAAGAAGGCCGTTATTGGCGGACGCGACCTTAAAGTTTATGAAGACTGGCTGGAAAAGGTGCATACCTATTTCCGGGAGGCTTCTACTCGGGACCTGACGCTTTCTCTTGCCGCAGAATGGGTACTGGACAACTACTACATTATCCGCCAAGCTCTCCTGCAAATCGATGAAGATTTACCTGCTGGTTTTTATAAGCAGCTGCCTAAACTGGTTGGCGAGCCATTGAAAGGTCTGCCGCGCATCTATGCAATTGGGCGAGCTGTGCTTACCTTCCAAAATTATTTATTGAATACGATTGACCTGCAAGCCATCGTGATCCAAATCCAGGAACATGTAATGCTGACGATGGGAGAATTATGGGCTTTACCGATTTTCCTGCGCTACAGCCTGATAGAAACCCTGGCACACGCACTCGAATGGATCATTCGCCCTCAACCCTTTCCCGACTTGCCTGTCTTCCCTCCACAGCTAGTTGGAGCTGGTAATCCTTTTTCTGCCAACCAAACTTCAACCAGCGATACTTTAGCTGGCGGGGTTGTAGCGAACATCATCCTTAGCTTGCGAAGCATTTCCGATCAAAATTGGAACGACTTTTTTGAGTCTGTTAGCAGCGTGGAACAGACTCTACGTGAAGACCCGGCCGGAATATA
>CAZTHJ010000322.1:0-1719 GCA_964613565.1 uncultured Dehalococcoidales bacterium
TTTAAGATGCCAATTTATCTAATGCGTTCGCTATAGTAAGGAGGACATCAATAAAGTATCGAAAGTTCGGCAAGCTGGATTGGGATGTATCGATATTAGGCCTTGGTGTTATGCGGCTGGCGTTAGCAGACGAAGACCTGAATGACATCAATGAAGACCAATCGATAAAGATTATCCGTTTTGCCATTGACCATGGTGTCAATTATCTAAACCTGGGTTATCCTGATGAGCGTCTTACCCGTCTCATCAGCCGGGCACTTCAAGACGGCTACCGGCAGAAAATAAAAATTGCCGCCAGCCTGCCGTCTCACCTTATTAATTCCTCACAGGACTTTGACCGCTGTCTAAACGCACAACTGGGGTGGCTTGATACAGACAGGATGGACTTCTGTCTTTTTGGGGGCCTAAACCGGGAGACCTGGCCAAAATTAAAGGAACTGGATGCGCTGGGCTGGGCAGAGGCAGCCGTGAGCAGCGGGCGGATCAGTTATCTGGGGTTTTCCTTCCACGACCACTTTCAAATCCTCAGGGAGATACTGGATCTTTACGATAACTGGGCTCTTGGCCAGTTTCAATACAGCTATATGGACGCAGATCGTATGCCGGGTGTCAATGGACTCAGACGTGCTGCTGAGAAAGGGCTGGCAGTGGTGGCTTCCGAACCCCTTCTTGGAGGAAGACTGACCAAAGAGCCGCCGGAATCAGTAGCCAGGCTATGGGCAACCGCTTCCCAAAAGCGCTCGCTTACCGAGTGGGGATTACGATGGGCCTGGAGCCACCCCGAAATAGCAACCGTTGTCTGCGATATGAGCAGTTTGGAACAGGTAATGGAAAATATAGCCCTGGCTGACAGGGTTATACCAGATAGCCTCACCATACCAGAGGAACTGCTCATCAGCCGGGTCAGGGATGCCTATCGCAAGATGAAGCCCATCCCATGTGCCACATGCTACGGCTGCATGCCCTGCCCCCAGGGCATCGATGTGCCGCGCCTCTTTGAACTCTACAACGATGCCATGATGTACGATGACATAGAGACAGCACGCTCCATTTACCATAGGGAAAAACACCGTATTGATAATTGCAGCGAATGCGGTGCTTGTGCGGATGCCTGCGGTAAGGAGATTGCTATTCTGGATTGGCTCAAGAAATTATCAGAGGTTCTACACATCGTGTCACCTGAAGCAGATTGTGAAATTCGGTGAGTAGCTACCGGCATTTTGTCTTGACACACAAGGGTTATCTTCATATGCTAACTTCCCGGAAAAGCATGTTTTTATCAACTATTATACATAACAGGAGGGAACAAAATGAGACATTGGATAGGGGCATTATTAATTGCTATTGCGGGTTTATCACTGATAGCCACTATGTCTTTCACGTCTGCCGAAACCAAGGACAGCTGTTATGCTGAAGACCGTTCCCAGATCGAGGACCTTCAGGCCCGTTATATGTTTGCCCTGGATTTTCGCGACGCGGACACCTATGTAAAGACATTCACCGAGGACGGTATCCTGGATATAGTAGGCATGAAATGGCAGGGACGCGAGGAGATCCGAAAAATCTTTGGGGCCATGCCTGGAAACGCTCCTGAAGGCAAAGAGAAACCTGCAGTAAAGGAGACGCAGGGACCGTCGTATCCCGCTACAGGCCGCCACAACATCACCAACATAGTGCTGAAAATCGACGGGGACAAGGCAGCAGGAAGGGCCTACTGGT
>CAZTHJ010000323.1:0-1713 GCA_964613565.1 uncultured Dehalococcoidales bacterium
CACTTATTAATCCAAATTTTGTGGCCGCGTGCCAGGCCATATACAAGGCAGGACAGGAAGCCGCCAAATGGTTTTTTATGGACCGCATACCATTCGTTATGGAAATGGAGGCACTGGGTTATCCGGCCATCTTTCAACTGGCCATGTTTAACACCCCTTTTGAACAAATTGCCTATAACCTGCGCGGCATGAAGGGCATCATGCTGGACATGTTCCGGCAGCCGGATAAGCTCCTCGCTGCCTGCAACCTGCTCTACGAAATTGGGAGGAAAAATGCCATGGTCTTTCCACCCATGGGGGGGAATAATCTGGCCTGGACGGGCGTTCTCAGGGGCGCGGATGTCTTCATGTCAAGAAAAAATTTCGAGAAATACTACTGGCTGCACTTCAAGGAGAATATCATTAAGGTTATAAATTCCGGTTTTACCCCTGTGATTTTCTGGGAGGGCGATTGCACTTCCAGGCTGGATTACATGCTGGAATTCCCCGAGGGCAAGGTTATACACCGCTTTGACAGGACGGATATCGTCAGGGCCAAGGCAATACTGGGTGGCCATTCCTGTATTGCCGGCGGCATTTTACCCTCTTTGTTATCTACCGCAACGGTACAGCAGGTAAAAGACCGCTGCAAGGAGCTCATTGATACCGTGGGCAGGGATGGAGGTTTTATTATGAGTCACGCCTGCCAGATGGACGATCTCAAGCCGGAAAATATGAAGGCCATGATAGACTTTACCAGAGAATACGGAGTGTACAAATAGAAAAATAAAAACTGGCGGGCACTATCTCAATATTTCCAGGCGGTACTGCTTATTTCATTTCCTTCATTTCTTTATATGCCTTAAGCATTTTTATCAGCTTCAAGTCACGTTCAAAGCAGACTTCAGCCTCACTCTTGCCAGTATAATCATAGAAGCCTTTGCCTGTCTTGACCCCCAGGTGGCCCTGCTGTACCAGCTCATAGATTTTCCTGGGCTTATAATCGGGAGGGGTTAACTGTTTCTGTACATACGGGTTATCCAGGTTTTTTACCGTCAGATCCAGGCCGCCAAAATCAATCCTCTGCACCAGTCCCACCACCATCATGCGCATGGCCAGCCCGGTTTTGGCCGCCAGGTCCAGCTGCTCAGGCGTGACGATATCGTTATCCAGCAGGTAAAAAATTTCCTTGAGCGTGGCTATCTGTAATCTCGAAATAATATAACCTGAAACGAATTTATTAAGTATCAGCGGCTCTTTGCCTATTTTATTAAGTATATCGGCCATCGTATCGATGCTTTCCCCGTCCGTATGCGGACCCCTGACCACATCTACCAGCGGGATCAGCTGCGGCGGCGTATACCAGTGGGCGATGAGCACCTTGCCCGGGCGCGATGTCTGCACGAAATCAAAGATATTCAGGGCCGTGGTATTGCTGGCCAGCAGCGTTTTGGGCGGGCAGACCCGATCAAGCTGCCCGAAGATATCAACCTTTGCCTCCCTGTTTTCCACAACAGTTTCAAAGGCTATATCTGCATCTGCAGCCGCTTGTTCCAGCGATTGTGTCATGCTGACGCGCCGCATTATCTCCGGGATACTGTCATGCTTCAGCATGCCTTCCTGGGCAAAGGCCTCAAGGCTGGACTCCATAAGCGCCCTGGCACGCTGCAGCGTCTCTGCCGTACGGGAAAAAAGAGCTACGTTATAGCCCTCCTGGGCAAAAGACTGGGCAAT
>CAZTHJ010000324.1:0-1707 GCA_964613565.1 uncultured Dehalococcoidales bacterium
CCGGAGCCTTCGCGCGGTATCGCGTCCAGTTCCTCTCTCATTGCCGCCTTGTTGGCGCCGTAAGCTCCGCGCACCCTCTGATACCATGTCTTCTTGCCTTCAGGAGATGGCACCCATCCCTTGACCATGCAGACCCGTTCATACAGGCCGTTAGCAACGGCATCATCAAATGTGACATGATATATCTTGAAGGAATACAGCCCGGCCCTGGTATCGTGGATGAGCTGGTTAAACGGGTTCTTATCGCCGTTGTGCGTGCTGATGATGCGGATTTTGCCGCCCCAGATAATAAGGGCCGTGGCAGCATCGATCACCTTTTGCACGTTTTTGTGATATGCCGCCTCATCAATATTTACAATCCCTTGCAGGCCTCGAATGCTTGCAGGAGTGCTCGCCAATGCCATAATCTGATTGTTCGTGGCAAAGCGTATGCGGTAGGCGGTTATATTTTTAGTTGAACCGTCCGCTTGCTGGTCTTCAAAAAGAAATACCTCGATCCCCTGCCAGCCCTGGGCCATAGCCGAGGCCATGATCCTGGCCATGTGGGAGCAATATCCGATATATTCAAGGCCTTTTTCTTTGGTATCGCCGATGTAATAGACGTTATCACCGCCTGCCGATTTTTTAGTCGAGGCGGTGATTGTATCATCCAGGGCAGTTGAAAATGTAATGCCGGTGCGTCGGCCTTTCTCAGCCAGGCACAGATCCTCCTTATGGATTAAATCAATCCACTCAGCCTGGTGCTTCATGAGCACACCCTCGGCCAGCGGATCATATCCCTCCGGGATCTCCCGCACACTGGGGGGCAATTCCTCCCAGCTTAATATGCGTTCAACATCTCCGGGCCGATTAATCATTACGCAACTCCCAGCACTTTTTTGCGCCAGAATTCCGCCTGCTCATTATTTAAACCCTGCTCTGCGGCGGCAGCGCCAACCGCCTGTGCCGCTTCCTCCAGGGCCTTCTCTCGTATCTTGCCTTCCATCTCCTGCTGCCACTTTTTCTGCCTCACCGCTGCCTGGGCCAGTTTGGCCACCATCTGCCCGATCCTGGGCAGGTCCTTATTATCCGCCTCCAGCTCCACGAGTAGCTCAAAAGTCTTCGTCTGCACAAGGCGTATGATGGCGTCGTTCATTGCGCCGGCATCGTCCTCCGAGGCCTCGACGATCGCCTTGGCCTGGTCCGTGGCCACCTTGAGCGCCTGCAGTCTGTTTTTGAAATTCTTGCCGTAACGACCCACGGAGGATTTGCTGATCTCAAACCCCTGCTCGTTCAGCCACTCCGCCAGATCTACATACCCGGCAAACCCGCCCTGGATCAGCCTTTTCTCCAGCTCCTGGCGAACCTCGTCAGGCAATAATTCTATGCTAGATCGCAGCATGCTCTCACCAGTATTTCGGGGGACGGGCTATTCCCGGGAGGCATTCGACAGTGTACTCCACCACGTCCACGCCGTGATGCGTCAGCTCCGCGCTCCAGTAGGCCGAATCCCTGCCGGTAATATTTATCAGCTTGCGGTCCTCCAGGTAGTCCAGTTCGCGCCGTAATTCCCTGGGAGAGAAGGGCATGTCATCGCCGCTCACCGTCTTCATGACTATGTCTTCCGACACGGGATACGGACGCCCGGCATCCAGCGTCTGCAATATCCTCCAGCGGAGCACCTCTATTCTTGCCTTTTCCGCGTCCATCAATCGCCTCCCTGTATTT
>CAZTHJ010000325.1:0-1706 GCA_964613565.1 uncultured Dehalococcoidales bacterium
AGGATTGGTGGGGTGATACCCTTGATTACTATAAAGGATAATATTCGGTGAGTAGCTGTTCGGTTCCAAGACCGGTCACTCCACACACTATACCAGTTCCTCACAAGGTTCTGATTTCCATTTTGGTAGAATCAATCAGGTACTTTTTCTATTTTTGCCTCTATCTATAGTTCTCTACTATCTTCAGTTCTTCTTTATTGCCATCATCCAAATCTGATTGCATCAAATGCTTCATCCAGGTCGAGTAATTTACCGCGCTGTTCAGCGGCCTCCCTGACCTGGCTTGATAATCCGGCCGCCAGCTCTGTTATGCGTTTGCCTGCCACATCCCACCAGAAGCGAGAATTACCCAGATAAGGGTGGCGTGTGGCGAGGGCATAATGCTCGATCGCCCATTCTAGGTTCCCTTGCTCAGCTATAACCCGGGCTGCATTTGCCAGGATTTCAACCTTGGCTTGCCAGGAACCCGCCTCTGCTGCAATAAGGGTTCCTTCCTGTAAATGCAAGCGTGCTTGCTCAAACCTCCCTAAACGTGCCTCTACTGCAGCGAGGAAACTTAGTGCCATACCCATTTCATCTCGTTTGGGAAGTTGTCGATAGAGGCAAATGCTTTCCTGCAAGGATTTCACTGCCTGCTCATTTAATCCTTCAGCAGCCTGGATATCACCTAGCCCATATAAATTAAGAGCCAGGATGTGCGGGATATTCAATCGAATTGCAATTTCGTTGGAAACTTCCATATCCGCGCATCCTTGGTTGTAGTCGCCAAGGTTCGCCTCAATCCATCCTTGAATACTGAGCGCGATACATCGTTTTGCTTCCACTCCTATTTCGCCATAAAACCTGGCGGCTTCTTTTATAGCGATTAAGGATTCGGAAAATTTACCCAGGTAGGCCATACGAACGGCCATAATATACTGGATATCCGCCTGTCCTATTGGGTTTTCAAGCATCTGGCTGCATTCCAAGCTTTCATGGATCAGCCTTCCCATTCGTTCAAAATCCCCCTCCTGAGCAGCGTTCAGGCTTAGCCAATTTAGGGCACTTGCTATTCCGTTCTGATCTCCCAGGGAACGGCGGATGGCAAGGCTCTCTTCTAACCAGGTACGCGAAGTCTTGTACGCGTCTTGATGAGGCGCTGACACTGCCAGATATTCCAACACCTGCGCCTCATGCCAACGCTGTCCCAGCTCTCGGTAAAGTGCCAGGCTTTCTATCCAATACCCCCAGCCGCGTGGATGGTCCTTTTCGATATAATAGAATCCTGCTTGTTGCAGCAGAAATGCTTTTGCTGAACGGGTCATTTCCTTCGCTGGATCACAGTTAGCCATCAGCTGGAATGCCAGTTCTAGATTTCGTTTGGGATCGGTAACTTGCCCCAGGATATTCGCAAAATACACCTGCCAGGCAAGTATTCTGATCAAAAGACATGTCTCGACTTCACCCACTTCTTCAGAAACCCCGCTATTCAAGAAGTTCGCAGCCAACTGGCAGGCATTTATGCCTTCAGAATAGCGCCCATACCATTGGAAAATTCCGCATAGTCCATCAAGAGCCAATTCCAGGAAATTTATCAATCCGTGCTCGACAGCGTAATTCCAGGCTACCTGAATGTTTGGTAGATCAGGAAGGAGCTCGCGAACAGCATCAGCTTGGTGCGGGCCTTGTAGATCGATTGCCAGATCTTTTATGGCAGCCATGTGAAA
>CAZTHJ010000326.1:0-1702 GCA_964613565.1 uncultured Dehalococcoidales bacterium
TGAGGAGATAGAGCGCTGGGCAAAGAAATTACCTCCGGGGGATGCCGCTATCCTGGCTGCCGCGTTGTCAGCTAAACCCGACTATTTCATCACTGGAGATAACCACTTTATCGAAAATCGAACCATCGGAGTAGAGGCCGGGCTACATATCGTAACACCAGCCCAGTTTCTAAAGCTCCTTGAACAGGCTGATGATAAATCATGATAGAAGGATGCGTTTAGTAAAAAGCCGGTTATCTCGTTATCTCATCTTATACTTGCGATATAGCTCGATAAGGGTAACATTCAGAACAACCGCCAGAGTAACGGGTATGGTAATCAGCCACCAGTGCTGGGAGATGTCAATTTTAAAATATTGGCAGGCAAATATCAGAGAAAAAACCAGCACTATTCCCACCATGGCACAACTTACGGCCAGATAAATATAGACGAATACCAGACTAACCGATTTTTTCATTTCATCCTCTACTTGAGGCAGGTTAATAAGCCTCGATGATACACTGCCCTTCCTATCCCGCTTTGACTGGTTTTAATCCCGCCTCCAGCCTGGCATCATTGATGTGTATTAAAACTGCTTCCTCCAACGGCAGCAGAGAAAAACCCAGGTCCTCTTTAGCTCTGGCGCTGCTGACTTTCCAGGGTATTCCGCTTTGCCCACGGCCGCTTAGTTGAGCTTGCTTCCCAAATTCTATTCTGGCATCTGGTATGTATTTGCGTACCACTTTAGCCACATCTCTCAGGCTGGTGGGCGGCCCGCCCACGTTGTAGGCGGAATGTGGTGACGAAGGAGCCTTTATCAAAATTCTGGTCAGTCCAGCCACATCGTCTGCCGAAGCCAGAGACCATCCATTGGTGCCATCATCGGCACAGGAGAAAGGTTTATTTGCGGCTGGCAGTGACACTATGTCTGAGAACCATTTAACTACAATCGGTGTCAGTCCACCGTGCCCGTACCCGATGGTAGGACGCAAAGCAGTAAAGTTTATGCCGTATTGTTCGGCATACTGTGCCGCCAGTATCTCGCTGAGCTGCTTGGTGATGGCATAGCCACTCCCCGGATGCATATGGTCATCCTCGGTTACCTCCCTGTCTCCATATTCATCCTGTGGCCCATAAACGCCCTCCGAACTGGCATAGACCACCCTGGGTATGCCCATAAGCCGCGCCGCCTCAAAGGCATTGCACATGCCCAGCGCATTTACCTTGATGCCCAACCGGGGACTACCTTCGACTACGCCGGGCAGCAGAAAAGCCAGATTAATCAACCTATCGATGGAAAGGTTTTTAATGGCGTTTAATATATCCTCTAGCTGGGATACGTCTGCGCGGACAAATTGGAACTTATTTTTATATTTATCAATAGCCTTCATGAACCACTCTTTGGGAGGAGTCACGTCCATGGAAACGACGAGAGATACTTCTTCGTCCCGCAGCAGATGAATCACCGTCTTGCGGCCAAAAAGGCCACTTCCTCCCAGAACCAGTATGTTCATCTTCCTTCCTCCTGTTTAAAGAATTCCTTGTTAATTACCATATAACCGATTCTGTCTTATTGGAGCTCGATAATGGACTAAAAAATATAATTTCAGGTATCTGCATTGAAGGCGTAAAACACGTCACCGCTATATTATACCAAACAATTACCCACGGTGTGTTGCATTACCCATAAAGCATGAAAAAAACCTTAATCTAATGTCATTCT
>CAZTHJ010000327.1:0-1698 GCA_964613565.1 uncultured Dehalococcoidales bacterium
AGGAGGCGAGCCCATGACTTATGCCTATTATCAGCAGGTGAAGCGCGGAACGACGCCGAAATCTGCTCCGAGCTATATTGAAAAGAAGGAGGAAAAACCCGTGGGAGCTAAATACCAATGCAGCATTTGCAACTACATTTATGATCCGGCCCTGGGAGACCCTGACGGAGGCATCCAGCCGGGCACACCTTTCGAGCAGATTCCTGACAGCTGGGTTTGTCCTGTGTGCGGGGCCAGCAAAGATAAATTCGCAAAAATGAGCTGAAGCCCGGGGATAAATATCCCGTAACAATTATTTGATGGAGGTGGTCTATGAAACCCAGAGAGATTTTACCCGGTATCTACAGCGTCGGCGCTATTGATTTCGACCGGAGGCTGTTCGATTCCCTGATACCTTTGCCGGACGGCACCAGCTATAACTCTTATTTAATCAAAGGCAAGGACAAAACCGTGCTGGTGGATACGGTCAACCCCCCCATGGGGCAGAAATTATTGCGCCACCTGGATGAGCTGGGGATCAAGCACATCGATTATGTCGTAGCGCATCATGGCGAGCAGGACCATTCCGGTTATATTCCGGGGGTGCTGGAAAAATATCCCACGGCGAAGGTGGTGTGCACGGCGCGCTGCAAGGGGATATTGATGGACCTGCTGTGGGTTGCCGAGGACAAATTTATGGTGGTGGAAGATAAAGGGACACTGGAGATCGGCGGCAGGACATTGGAGTTCATTCACACCCCCTGGGTGCACTGGCCGGAAACCATGGTGACCTATCTCAGGCAGGACGGTGTGCTTTTTTCCTGCGATTTCTTCGGGTCGCATCTGGCCGTTACCGATCTTTATGTCAGCGATAAGGGGCGTGTTTACGAGGCAGCCAAGAGGTACTTTGCCGAGATCATGATGCCATTCAGGACAAATATCCAGAACAACCTGGAGAAGCTCAAGGGATATGGGATCAGGATCATCGCGCCCAGCCATGGCCCGCTGCATAACGATCCGGAATTTATCTTAAATGCCTACCGCAGCTGGGCCTTTGACGACCCCCGCAACCTCGTCGTTTTGCCCTATGTTTCCATGCACGGCAGCACACTCAAGATGGTGGATTACTTTGTAGAGGCGCTCATGGACAGGGGTGTCAGCGTGGAAAGATATGACCTCCCCGCCAGCGATATCGGCAAGCTGGCCATGTCTCTGGTGGATGCCGCCACGGTGGTTATAGGTACGCCCACGGTGCTGGCGGGACCGCATCCGCTGGCGGCTTATGCCGCCTTTCTGGCCAATGCCTTGAGGCCCAGCATTAAATTTGTCTCCATTATCGGCTCCTATGCCTGGGGAGGCAAAGCTGTAGAAACCCTGGCCGGCATGATTTCCAATTTGAAGGCAGAGGTGATCCCTCCTGTGCTGTGTAAGGGGTTGCCCAAAGAAGCCGACCTTAAGGCTCTGGATAGCCTGGCCGATGCCATCGCGGAAAAGCATAAACTGAGCGGCTTTAAATAAGGTTCTTTTGAGGATGATCCACAGTGGTTGAAGCGGAAGAGCAGAAGAATAAAGTCCAGAAGGCCAGGATACATGTTACGGGTATGACCTGTACCACCTGTGCCGCGACCATCGAAAAAGGACTGGCGCAGACTGCCGGGATAACCAGGGCCGGCATCAATTTTGCTGCAGAAGAAGCAGAGATTGAATTCAACCCGGCCG
>CAZTHJ010000328.1:0-1685 GCA_964613565.1 uncultured Dehalococcoidales bacterium
GACAGTGCCCATGAAGTGGTGGGGATGGGCGTGCTGGCTCCTGACGAGCAGGGCAAGCCGGTATTGCATATGCATGCTGCTCTGGGCAGATCAGGAGCAACAATGACCGGATGCCTGAGACCAGGCGTATCTACCTGGCTTGTTGGTGAGGCCATTATATATGAGATAGTAGGTACGGATGTTACCCGTGTCAGAGACCAGAAGAGCGGGTTTATCCTTCTGGACATTAAGCCCCGATAGTATTTCCGTGGCAGTATTTACAGAATTTTGTCCGCCAATTTAAAATGTCCAACGCTGATAATCTAGAGGCTACGCAGAAAGAAAAATGGCTATATTATGCAGTAATTACAGCTCTTATTGCATACTATTTAGGATAGTATCTATTTCAGTTTTGGTCATTTGTCCTATTTTTATATTCTTAATTATGCCTGCCTTATCGATAAAAAATGTCCTGGGCCAGTTAGTGACATTGTAAGCCAATCTCGCTTCTTTATCTAAGTCAAGAAGGACAGTGAAAGTATAATTTTCATTTTCAATAAAGGCCTGTACCTCTACCTCGGTCTCCCCAGCATTAACTGCCAGCACCTTCACTGTGCTTGAGCGAGCCTGCTGAACTGCTTCAAAATCAGGCAGTTCAGCAATACATGAACCACATGTCACTGCCCAGAAATTGATCACCACTATCTTTTGGCCCTTAAAGCTGCTTATCGTTACACTATTCCCGGCCAGGTCTTTCAAGTTGAAATCAGGAGCACGGTTGCCGACTTCATAGCCTACTGGTATAGTATCCGGCGGAGACTCCGTTGCAAAAATATGCTCCATATCAGACGAACTTTCATTTCCACTGGCATCAATAGACTTAACCGTAACATGATAATTAATATCAAGCTCGACGTTATCTACATTAACGGTGTGATATTTAACCAGAGTTGCGTCAGGCTCCGTCCAGGTACAGACACCACCCGGTTCACACAACATAACCTGACTGGTCGCTTTTTCATTCGTTGACCATTCAATAAGCGCGGATGACCCTGAAACAGTGGAAATAGAAACATCCGAAATTTCCGGAGGTATTTTATCCACAACAGGGGTCGGCGTCGATGATGATGTAGGCGAAGATGTAATCTGGCTGACAGTAACCATAATCATACCTACAAGCGCAGCAGCGACCACGAAAATAGCAGCTAAAAGCCCCAGAGGAAAACCCTTCTTCTCCTTCAGGTATTCCTTTTCTTTGCCTTTTTTAGCCTTGGGTCTATCTCGTAGAAATTCTCTTTCAGGAACCGAAATGCCCCCTGCTTCGGGCATAAACGTTCCCATTGCACCCTGAGCAGATTCCGCCGCATAAGCGGCATCCATTGATGGTACCATCTGGCCCATTGTCATTGGGGCACCACTCATTGCTCTCTCAGTGGCCAATATATGTCTCTCATGTTGACGTCCTGAACCACTCGGCTTGCCACATCGCTGGCAGAATTTGGAATCGGAGGGCATATTGCCACCACAAAACGGACAAGCACGACTCTGACTCATATCGCGTGCATGTATGAATTGCTGCCCAGAAAAGCCCTGCTGTCTCGTTGAAGCCGCTGCCTGTGGCGGTAGTACACCACCGGGCACCTGCTGCCCAGGGATTTCATATTCCAGGGAACCTATATATCCACAATTCTGGCAGCCTCCATCCC
>CAZTHJ010000329.1:0-1679 GCA_964613565.1 uncultured Dehalococcoidales bacterium
GGGGTAGTGGCATACGTTACACCGATGCCTTTGACTGCGCGCGGTTCATAGGCAGGCATGGATTGACCTTTCACGGTGGGCACATGGGATATCCCGTATACTTTACCGGTGACCTCCGTTCCACTGGCAAGGATGCGCCCCAGAGGGGTGCCCTTGCCGATTTCATGGATCAGCTTGATAGCGCCTTTACCATCGCCGAATGGGATCACACCCGCCTGCATGGCTACCGCAATAGTAGTACCAGTCTCAATGGTATCTACACCATAGTCATTACACAGCCTGATCATTTCAGCGATTTCATCCAGGTTATCGATACCGCAATCAGCACCAAGTGCCCAATCTGACTCATACTCAAGGCATGAGACATGTTCACTGCCATCTTTTTTATAGAAGGTGTTGGAGCACTGGATAATACAACCAGGGCTGCAGGCATGGTTGTAAAGCTCTTTTCCCAACCGCTGCTTGTTGCTCTCGAAAATTGCTTCGCCTGCAATTTTGGCGGCACCTTCGAAACGTCCGTTGGTGAAATTTCGCGTGGGCAGCCCACCAGCTTCATTGAGGACGTTTATCAGGACCGCAGTTCCATACGCGTTAAGAGCGCCTTTGGGTTTGGTCAAGGCATGCGCCATAATCGAGTCGGTTATCTTCCTTTTACCCGCTTCGAAGAGGGACGGATTCGCAATCTTGACGCCAGGAGCGCCTTTACAATCAAGGATGATAAATTTCACTCCCTTGCTGCCCAGGACAGCGCCCATCCCTCCTCGACCAGCATAGCGGGTAGCACGTCCAGCTAAATCGTTGAATACCACCCCAGAGTTTGCATATCCACGCTCACCTGCAATACCACAACCACCAATGGCTACAGATTTTCCAAAGCGTGTATACAGCTTTGGAAATACTTTCGCAAGAGGTTTATTGGTATAGCGAGTAGCATCGAAGAATTTAACTTTAGGCCTGGCAGCCTTTTTATCATAGGAAATATGCAATCCCCAATATTTTCCATTATGGGCTGGCTGGCCTTCCAAAACTAACGCTCTGATATTTAAATCAGCAAGATCTGAACCCCAGGCTGAGCCAGCATTTGATTCTTTGATTCCTCCAGTGAGTGGAGATTTTGCTCCTACAGAGATACGCGCAGACGTTGGAGCAGACGTCCCGGTGACAATACCGGGTGAAAATACAATTTTATTGTTTAACCCCAGGGGATGGCACAAGGGCGGGACTTCTTCAGCGACGATAGTTGATGTGAGTGCTCGCCCGGCCAAGAATTTGTACGCTTCTGGTAATTCCTCCACCCTGTACGACTGGTCATTCATATTTACGCGGAGAATCCACATTTTATACTCCTTTGGTTAAATAACCGATATGCCAGTTTTTATTTTACGTAAGCCGGACAGTATTATCTATACATAAGTATATATTTCTCGAGGCATCTCCCTTCTAAGTACTTAGTTTTGATTAAATGACATGAGGCTAGTTCTATTCTATGTCTTTATAAACAGATTGTCAACAAGGCATATGATCAATTACGGCATAAAAATGAAACTATCCCTCTTCAAATAGTAATTATCACTATTAAAAATCCTTCTACAACAATGGTAGAGGCTCGTTGATTGACCTGCCAGGGACATATTCCCATTCTTGAGCAAGCTGCTGGCGGATATGAGCAAATACCGTTG
>CAZTHJ010000330.1:0-1676 GCA_964613565.1 uncultured Dehalococcoidales bacterium
ATTAATATATTTTGTGGAATAGGTCAAAATTTGACTTCCCACTCGAAAACCTCTATGCTTTATATCCTGTATTTTTATCATCGGGGTAAGACAAATGGAGCAGTTAACTTTAGAAGCAGCCAAAAGAAAAGTCAGCGGTAAAAAGGTAAGGTTTTTACGCCGCCAGGGGCAGACTCCTGCCAGCCTGTACGGGCCGGGCATCGAGTCGCTGTCCATCCAGGCCGATACCAGGAAGATGGAACAGGTGCTCGTCAAGGCTGGCGGCACGGACTTGATATCGCTGGCCGTTGCCGGCGCCAAGCCGGTCAAAGTGCTGGTACGTGAAGTGCAGAAGGAGCCCCTCACCGATCAGCTTCTGCATGTGGACTTTTACCAGGTTGACCTCACCCAGAAGATCACGGCTGAAGTGCCCATTCACTTCTTCGGTGAAGCTCCTGCCCTTAAGCTGGGTAATGTTTCAGTGCTCCACCAGGTGGATATGCTGGAAGTAGAAGCACTGCCTGAAAACCTGCCCCACCGCATCGAAATCGACCTCAGCGTGCTGACCGAGATCGACCAGGCTATACATGTGAAGGATATCAATCTGGGTTCGGATGTCAGCATTATTTCAGACCCTGAAAGCGTGATTACCAGAGCGGTCGAGACCAGGGTTGAAGTAGAGGTAGCCGAAGCTCCTGCTGCCGAAGTTGCTGCAGAGGCACTGGAAACTGCGGAAGGCGAGAAGGCTGAAACAGCGGAGAGCGAAAAGGCTAAATAAGCGCAGGGGTTGGATTGCCACGTTGCCTGGCGGCGAATGGCAATGACGATATTAAATAAACAATCATCATGGGCGCAGCGTGGTGATGTCAAGCCATCGGGCATTGTGGAGTTTTGGATTGCTTCGGCGTAGCCTTGCATGACGGGTAAAAAGCCTTTAGTAATGTGTTAAAAGAACCTTAAAGACCGTTTAGCAAAGAGCACTCTTAGATGTTAATGATGCGGCCGCGGATATCCGCATCAATTTCCAGGATGCCATATGATTCGCTGGCCATGCCCGGGTTGAGGAACAGAACACCCCCTATGGTATCGTTGTATGCCTTGTGGGAATGCCCGTAGATAATCAGGTCAACCTCATTGAAACGCCGCCTTATCCTGTCCTCCATGCCCCAGGGCTGTCCCCAGCCGTGAATCAGTCCGATCCTCTTGCCGTTGATGGTGAAAGTCTCCGTATCCCGCAGGCTGCGGCGAAGCTGGTTAAAATCATTATTGCCGCAGACGGCTATTACCTCACCCATGCCGCGCAGGCCTTCCAGCACGTCCATATGGGTAAAATCGCCTGCATGTATGATGAGGTCAGCCAGCGGGAGTGCTTCCATGAGGGCAGGCGGTAGTTGCCGCAGCGAAACGGCATGGGTATCGGCAAGGGCTATGATTTTCATGGCTGCGTGCCCGGTTATTCCCCGGGCGGTGTGAATTTCTCTTCCACTACATATACACTGTTGTCTTTGCCTGCCAGGTAGCGGAAGCTGTGCTCGGAGTCAAAGATTATCTTTCCGCCCATCTTATTGATGACGCCGTCATAGGGCTTGCCGGCCTGGCCGTTGACGAATACACTGAACTCCTCTCCCACCTGTGCCATGAAAATGAGCAGGCTGCTATCCCGACTGAAAATAGGGGGGTCGGAACTAATACCATCA
>CAZTHJ010000331.1:0-1666 GCA_964613565.1 uncultured Dehalococcoidales bacterium
ACGGTAATTCAGGATGCCATTTTAAATAATAAGCGCATTCTGCTGGAAGGCGCACAGGGAGCCATGCTGGATCCCGACTTCGGTACCTATCCCTATGTAACCTCGTCATCACCGCTGGCTGCCAGCGCCTCCACGGGCTCCGGCATTGCCTTTAACCTCATCAACCGTATTATCGGGGTCTATAAAGCGTATACCACTCGTGTTGGTAGCGGCCCCATGCCCACCGAACTGCATGATGAAATAGGCGAAATGATCAGGCAGCGGGCGCATGAGTTTGGCACTACCACGGGCAGGCCGCGCCGCTGCGGCTGGTTCGATGCAGTTGTGTCCAGGTTTTCTCGGCAGCTCAATGGCTGCACTGGCATTGCGTTGACACGCCTGGATATTCTGGACACCCTGCCCACTATCAAAATTTGCAGGAGCTATGAACTGGATGGCAGGGTAATTGATTATTTGCCCACCAGCAATGCTGAACTGGAGAAATGCCGGCCTGTGCTGGAAGAGATGCCCGGCTGGCAGCGGCCTATCAATGATATCCGCGATTTTAATAAGCTGCCCAAAGCAACAGTCAACTATATTGCCCGTCTGGAAGAACTACTGGGCTGTCCCGTGGACATAATTTCCGTGGGAGCACGCCGCGAGCAGACCATCATGGTGCGCGAGGTTTATTAGTGGCAGGCGGATCGCCAGTGCCTAAGCCAGCGTAAATTCAGGCCAGACCCTATCCATCTCATTCTCAGTTACAATGTCCACGGAAAGCAGTGTACCGCATGACGGGCAGTAATATTCCACCAGGCTGGCCTTTGGCTCCGGGCAAAGCCTGTTCACAGGAGAATACGAAGCAAGTGGAGCTGGCTGTGACCTCGCCAGGTGCTGGCGAAGGTTTACATTAGCTGGGCAGATGGGGGTAGCGCAGGAACTGCAGCAGAGAATTAAAAGCGAGGGCGCTTTTGCCGAAGCCCTTACTTCCATAAAGTCCGAAACAGGATGGACAAATTTCAGTTCCGCAGTATTAATGCCGGCAGCTTTAAGTGTGCCCTCAATCTCCTGCCTGTGTGCTTTCCCCTTTCCTTTTCGCTCGAGCAGCATCTTTCTTTTACATCTTGCTGTTTCTTTTTCATCTACGCCTGTCCTGTCAGCCTTAAACATAACGCCGTATATCCGTTGACATATCTCTTTGCTGACCAGGCTGTTGATATAGTCTCGGTAAACCAGCTTGTGATCTCTTTTAAGAGGATCGCCATAGCCGCTGCCGCCTGCCGCTATACCGATATAGACGTCTCCAGGCAGCAGCTCGGTTAATACTTTTGCCGGCAGTATCTGGCGAGATTGAGCCTGTATCTGATCAATGTCTGTGGGGATAACACCCTTGTTTAAAATTTCATATATGTTGGACTGCCGCAATATCACATTGCTGTTAATGCTGGGCGGGTAACCGCCGAAAAGGCCCTGGGCGCCTGGCAGGGATACGCCGCACACCATGGTGCGTACATTGATGGGTTTTTCTATGTCCATAAGGGCGTAGGCATATTCCAGTCCCACCCCTCCTCTCCACATACCATATCCGCAGGTATCGGGGCAGTAGCGGCGGTAGATCTCGATAATGGGCTGGAGATATTCGTTGGTTTCTACATTGGGAAGGGCGGCGCACAGAGAGTGAATCATA
>CAZTHJ010000332.1:0-1658 GCA_964613565.1 uncultured Dehalococcoidales bacterium
TTAAGCCCCAGCTTTTTACATTCCGGCAATGTTTTCTCTGTTACAGGAGGCGGCACCACAAAGTCAACAACATCCACTTTTTCTGGTATATCAGAAAGGCTGTGATAACACTTGCTGCCTTCCAGCTCATCCAGCCTGGGGTTTACCGGAAAGACCACATAACCCCTATTTTTCAGGTTTTTGAAAATCGTATGGCCATACTTGCTGGCATCGTCCGTTGCGCCCACGATGGCAAATTTTTTGCGCGACATGAAATCCTTGATCAAATCCTGCATATTTCGCCTCCTATCCTCTGCAGCAGCCCCCACCACCACTGGAACATGGCGGAGTGTCGCAGCGCTCTTCCCGGCCGCAACAGGTAGTTCCACCTGCCCGGGTTTCGTTTTTAATCATAACCGGCACTGATAGTAACCTGCTCATCTCCATGCTGCCGCAGGCCGGACACGTCAGGCCGGCGCTGGCCTGCGCACCGTGCAGCAGAAATTCTGCTACATTGCCGCATTTATCACATTTATATTCGTATAAAGGCATAAATCCTCCTCAATTAATGCTGTCCTATATCTGGCGGCAGCGGAGCTGACGCATATTATACTATTCTCTGACCATAGGTGTACCGCATTGGGGGCAGGACAGCTTAAAACAGGGCATCCCTCTGTCGTGAGGCATTTTCTCGCCGCATTGGGGACAGATACAGTTGCCTTGCGGCCCTGCTCCCGGCCTGTTGCCCTGCATTCTGCCGCCTCTTTGTGTTCCATTGCCCGGTGGTCCCAGGCCATTTCCTCTTGGCATAATGCAAACCTCCTGCTAAAATTTCAAGCTCGACCAGTTCCCTCGTGCGCTCTGGCATTGGGACTGCTGCCTGCCTTCAATTCACCTCGCTTAAACTGCTCAACGACCTCCCGCACCTTGCCTCTGAGATTGGTGAAAACCTTGATGCCTGATGCGGAAAGAACTCCCCAGGCGTTAGGGCCACAGGAGCCGGTCAGCACGGCTTCTACCCCTTTACCGGCTACCTGCTGTGCCGCAGCGATGCCGGCACCGCCTGAAGCCGCGGCGCTGTCATTGTTCAGTGCCTCATATTTCATTGTATCAGGATCCACGATAAGGAAATAGGCACATCTGCCGAAACGGGGGTCCAGCTCCGCATCAAGATCTTTGCCTGTGGATGATATTGCCAGTTTCATATTTTCCTCCTGTATGGTCGGGAGGGTTATTATCCTTTACCCGCAGTCCCGCCCGCATAATGCTATTATTTGCTCTTTAATCCGTATTTTGCATGCCGATTTATAGCACAACCGGAACCTGCGTGAGTACTGATGACTGGGGACTGGAGTTTATCCGTTACTGAATTCTCCTCAAGTGGTGAAACGCTGCTTGTTTTGCACTCCGGGCAGACCTTCAACGCCTCGACTTCCTTTGATATAAAAGGTATGTTCCATTCATGACCCCGGGCACAACGCCAGCGCTGGTATGCCAGACGGAAGTTGCCCCCTTCAATGCGTATAGCTTTGCCATTGAGCAGGGCATCAGCCAATTTTTTCCTGGCACTATACAGCACCCTCTGAAAGGTGGGGCGTGAAATGCCCATCTGCCGCGCACAAGATTCCTGGTCCATGCTTTCTATTTCTTTAAGGCGCAAAGCCTCCATTTCCTCAACT
>CAZTHJ010000333.1:0-1650 GCA_964613565.1 uncultured Dehalococcoidales bacterium
AATGGCAGACGCGCTACGTTCAGGACGTAGTATCCGAAAGGATATGTGGGTTCAAGTCCCTCCTTCGGCACCACTACTTGCGCCTGTAGCTCAGTGGATTAGAGCGCAGCCCTGCGGAGGCTGAGGCCGAGGGTTCAAATCCCTCCAGGCGTGCCATTTCGTTGGGGCGGTTAGCTCAGCGGTTAGAGCGCCTGTCTTACACACAGGAGGTCACAGGTCCAAATCCTGTACTGCCCACCAGAAATTGATCGTAAAAACCCGAAAGTAACTTTACATAAATACGTGATTTTGCAAAATACCTAAAGGAAAAATTATCTATCAACTTTTATTGACATTCTTTTATTCTTCTATTTGCTCTACAAATGCTTCGATATTAGTTATGGTCTGTTCTTCCGAGAAACAGCGCAGGTCATTCAGATCACCATTAATTACCAGATATGGAATACCCAGCCGCTTGCTGAGCCTGTCGGGCATTCCATGACGATTGTTGGTATTGTTTGGACATGTTTTAGCATCATGATATAGAATTCCCTCTATGCCAAAATGCTTTACCTTATCCGCAATATAATCTTCCTTCAGCTTGTCATCCAAAGTGATAAAGATAGAAGCATATGCCCTTGCCATGCTGCTGAAGGGCTTTTTGGAATCAAGCGCAGAGAAAATCCAGCTGCTGCAATAAGTGCTGGCTGTGATGCAGGCTTTTAACCTGGAAAACAGGTCACTCATACTTCTCAGCTTACCCCAAACAGGCATCCCCTCCCAGTAAAAGCGATGTTTTTCACCCTCGACAGCCATGATGCCCTGCGCAATCCGCTCCTTCATTTCGGCCAGCAGGATTCGATAGTAGTCGTTTGCCTCCTGTCGGCCCCGCATTACCACTGCTGGACCCATATGGATACAGGCATCAAAAAATGTTAACGGTGATGGTCTGGCTGAGGCTGTATCCAGCACCATCTCCCATAGATCAGAGCATTCGCGGGAAAGGGTAATGATCTCACGGAATTTATCGATATCGAATTTTTGGCCGGATACCTTTTCCAAAGTCGGCACCATTTCCTGCAGCTGGGCTGCAACCAGATTTACTACATCATCTCTCAGTTTTGGCTGGTTTTGGGGTGTGTTGATACCCAGTATGGGAATATTCCATTCACGCGAATAAAAGCTAAACCAGTCATAGACGTCACGGCACTGGTTGGTGTTATAAAGCAACACATCAGGCTTGGGTATACTCTTTATGCCATAAGCCTTGGTAAGCGGCGTTTCCCCTTTCAAATAAGCACCTATGTCACTGGTGAGATAAGAACATATATCCGGAGAATATCCATTGGCTACAGCAACAGGTATGTAATCAGTAGCTAACCGCGTAGATCCTAACATAGCGCCATGGTTTTCAGGGTAATAAACCAGAAAGCCCATTGCAATTGCCAGTTCTGCCGGACCAACGCTGGTGCACCATGCAACCTTTTTGTCTTTGGTTTGTACAGCATCGTCTATCTCCAGAAAATGCTTCGCCATCAGGTCCCGCAGCAGTTTGGTGGCTTTGATTTCAATACGTTTTGTAGTATCCATTTTATCTCCTTTTATAGGTTATTATTTATAGTAAGGATAATTACGGAAAGGCAAACAAACCTTCTACCTTCGAAGCGGCTT
>CAZTHJ010000334.1:0-1647 GCA_964613565.1 uncultured Dehalococcoidales bacterium
TCATTCATTTTTCCTGGAGGAGTTCGATATAGATGCCAAGGTCAGTCCTGCCCGTAAAATGGTTGAAGTATTTAAGGCAAGTGATCCGACAAATAAACCAATACTTACGCGGGAGCTGGTCATTACAGCCAGGCATCCCGGAATATTGAATTTTCTGGTCGCCAGAAGCAATTACCGCTGCCATGTTTGGTGCGGTCCCATGCACGCCTTTGAACATGGGAAGCTGATAATTCTTCCCAATACCCTGCTTGTTTTTAGCCTGGGTTGTTTAACCGGAATCCTGGTTATATGGATTATTGGATTATTACGTAGATCAAAACCACATGCCGGAACTGATGATAAAAAGGCAGGTTACCGGGATCTGCTGAAAGAATCCGTTATTCTCCGGAAATTAGTAATATCCAGGTGGCCGCAGATTATCCTGGTTCTGGCAGCCATGATGATAATGTATGTTGTGATATTGACTTCCATATTTGGCACAAAAATGTCAGGCAGAAACCTTGGTGTTCTTTTGATGTGGGCCATCTGGCTTTTTCTGCTGGTAGCTTTGATGACACCCTTGATGGGAAGAATCTGGTGTACCATTTGTCCCTTGCCCTTTTTCGGGGACTTGATCCAGCGCAGATCGGTTTTAACACCGGTTGATGGTAGCAAAGGGGAGTACCGGAACAAATTTTCCGGACTCTTCCTTAAATGGCCCGTATGGTTAAAAAACGGATGGCTAAAATTGATCCTGCTTCTGACCCTGACCACTTTTTCCAATACTCTTGTTGCTATACCCAAAGTTACTGGGTATACCGTAATTATGTTGGTGCTGCTTCCAACCCTTATGTCACTGGTTTTTGAACTCCGGGCTTTTTGCCGTTATCTCTGTCCGGTCAGTGTTTTTGTCGGTCCATTTTCCCGGATGAGCCCTCTGGCTCTCAGGAACAAGTCACAGCAGATATGTGATCGCTGTAAAACTCACTATTGCCAGAAGGGAAGTCACAAAGGATGGGCATGCCCATACGGAATTAATGTGGGTGAAATGAATGAGAACTCTGATTGCGGATTATGCCTTGAATGTACCAGGAGTTGTCTGTATAACAATGTCTCTATATATACCCGGCCATTCGGAACAGAGCTGGGTACGCGCAACCTGAGCGAAGCGTGGTTAACGATCGGCGTATTTACCCTCGCTGCTGTTTATTGTGTATTGTATCAAGGTCACTGGCCGGTGGTTCGTGATTATGTGAATATCCTTGATAAGGGGAACTGGGGATTATTCGGTATATATGCGTTGATCGTATGGACCCTTGCATTGATAGTAATGCCGGGGATTTTTTATCTGCTTTCCTACGCGGGTGCCAGGCTTTCGAATCTTAAGATCAGCATTAAAGAAGTATTTCTTGCATCAGCCGGAACTTTACTTCCACTGGGACTTATGCTGTGGATTGCCTTTGTAATTCCCATGTTATTTGTTAATGTAACATTTATCAGGCAATCCATTTCCGATCCTTTTGGCTGGGGCTGGGACTTTTTCGGTACGGCCAATATACCCTGGCACCAGTTTTTACCCCGCATGGTTCCATGGCTGCAGGCAGTCCTGGTATTGGCAGGGCTTCACCTCAGCCTGAGAAATCTGAAAAAAACCTGGGCTCATTATCA
>CAZTHJ010000335.1:0-1646 GCA_964613565.1 uncultured Dehalococcoidales bacterium
CATCATAGTGGTAGTGCTCGGCGGAATGGGCAGCATACCCGGAAGCTTTATCGGGGGTTTTATACTGGGAATCATCGGCAGCATAGTAATAGAGATCCAACCAGGGCTGACGCTGGCATCATATTATGTAATCTTTGTTATCCTGCTCCTGTTTAGACCCAAAGGCATCCTGGGAAGATAAAATATGAATACATCAACACCTTCAATTAAAAAGTGGGCGCCATTGATTGCAGGTGCAGTAGTCCTGGCAATGGTAGCCTCATCCCCACTTTATGCACCGAGTTATACCGTTATCCTCCTAACCTCTATACTGATGTACACCATTTTAGCAGTGAGCTGGTCCATTTTTTCAGGTCCCACCGGTTATATTTCTCTGGCAACTGCCGCTTTCTTTGGAATCGGGATATATACCTCGGCCATACTCGGAAAATCGATGCCGCTTCCGGCAGTAATTCTCAGCGGCGCTGCAATAAGCTTCATCGTTGCCCTTATCGTTGGCGCTGTAACCCTGAGACTAAGGGGCATATATTTCACTATTTTCACGTTCGGGCTGGTGGAACTCGTAAAACAGGTATTGCTCTGGTATGAGGTCAATATTACGGGCACGCGCGGCCGGTTTGTCATCGTCATCGATAACACTACGATTTTCTATTATATTGTCATAATTTTCGTGGTGCTTCTTGTGACTGCATATTTCATCAGGCGATCAAAATATGGGCTGGCGCTGAAGAGTATAGGTGAATCTGAAGAGGCCGCATCACATATAGGAGTCAATGTAACCGTCCTTAAAATATTTATCTTTGCAGTTACAGCGATATTTATCGGGGCTGCCGGGGCCATAATGGCAACCAGGTGGACATATATCGATCCCTATATCGCTTTTAACTATAATTTTTCTTTTACAGCCGCGCTCATGGCCATCTTCGGAGGTATGGGAAGGCTCTACGGCCCCATAATCGGCGCCGTGATTTTTGCCTACCTTGAAGAGACGTTGATTACACAATTTCCTTTCTACTACATGCTGATGTTCGGCCTTATCATGGTGATCTGCATCCTGTTCCTGCCTGACGGGCTGGTGGGACTCATCACGCAATGGAGAAGACTATTTCCCGGGAGGAAAAATGCCAATCCTTGAGGGTGAAAAGATAACCAAGAATTTCGGCGGTCTGGCTGCCCTGCTGGACGTCGATTTCAATGTAAATGAAAGTGAAATTGTGGGGCTTATAGGTCCCAATGGCGCGGGCAAGACTACCCTGTTCAATATTATCTCAGGAGCTCTGCCGTTGAAATCAGGAACCATTAGATTTAAAGGTAAGACCATCAACGGCCTTAGTCCCAATGCGATATGTAAGAGTATTGCCAGGACCTTCCAGCTTATCAAGATATTCGGGCATATGACAGTATATGAGAACGTTCTCATGGGAGCGCTTTTCGGAACATCAGGGAAGCTATCATCGAAAGAAGCCGGCACCCGGACCGGGGAATTGCTGGAATTCATGGACCTGGCGAGTTATTCCAACTACATTGCCAAGGACTTGACCTTCGTTAATCAGAAAAAGGTTGAAGTAGCCAGGGCACTCGCCACCCATCCTGACCTTTTGATGTTGGACGAGTTCATGGCCGGGCTTAACCAGACGGAGGTGATG
>CAZTHJ010000336.1:0-1642 GCA_964613565.1 uncultured Dehalococcoidales bacterium
TGGCTTTTATTTCGCCTCAGGCGGATTACTATCCCGAGCAGGCCCGGGCGTGCAACACCGAGGGTATATGTAACATTGTCAGGGCAATCGAGGCGCAACCCAGCGGTGCCGAACATATCAGGCTGGTCTATACCGGGACCGTAGCCGAGACCGGTGACCGCCTCCAGAGTATCCACTGGGGGAGGGTGGGAGACCCGCTCAAACCCTCAATTTTCGATTTTTATGCCGTAACCAAGATTGCCGGAGAAAGGTCAGTTCTGGATTCCAGTATCAAACACTGGGCGTCCCTGCGTATGACTTATATCATGCCCATGGACTACGCAGAATTCACCAGTTTGATGGACCCCATCATGTTCCATCAGCCCATCGATTCCTTCATGGAGAACATCACCTCCCGGGATGCCGGATATGGTCTGGTTCGCTGTCTGGATATTTCAGACGATTCAGACTTCTGGCGGAAAGCGTACAACATGGGCGGCGGTCCCAAAATGAGGTGTGTTTGCTATGACCTCATGAACAAGAGCTTTCAAATTAACGGGCTATCGGGCATCGAAGCCTGTGCAGAGCGAAAATGGTTTGCCCTGAGAAACTTTCACATGCAATACTACGAAGACAGCCATATCCTTAATCGGTACCTGCATTACTGGAGAGATTCTCTAGACGGCTATTGGGAAGATTTAGCTAAAACCATGCCGCCGGAGATGCAGCAGATGGCTGCGGAATGCCGGAAGAATCCCGAGCTGCAGAAGCAGATGGAGCAAACGACGTACGGAATCCTGAGAAACATGGCGGAGAATCACAGGAACGGGACAGCCTACTGGTACAAAAACAGATGCGATATGCGCATCACAGCTTTCTTCAAAAATTATGAGACCTATGAATCTATTCCCGATTGGGGTGTAGATATGCCTCAGATGGACCCTGAGCCCGCATGGCACAGGCTTGACCACGGGTATGATGAATCCAAAGATAAGCTCAGCTTAAAGGACCTGCAAGGCGCAGCGAGATTCAGGGGCGGGGAGTGTCTGTCAAAGAGGTGGAATGGCGACATGTATAAGGCGCTCAAATGGAAATGCGCTTCTGGCCATCAATTTGAGGGGAAACCATACACTATACTCAAGGCAGGTCACTGGTGTCCTGATTGCGTGCCTGCCCCCTGGAACTATGACGAAGAGGCAAGAATAAATCCGTTCTTTGGCCAGGTGTGGTATCCCAATCATGACAAGGATGAGAACAACTTCTATCCCGCAGATTGCATACAGGATATCTCCTGCGCCGATAGGGATGCCTGAGGACTAGGGGCATAAGCTAACGGGACTTAACCCTAGTTCCATTTGTCTGAAATTATCCTTGACAAACGGAAACAAATATTGTATAAATTAAATAAGACTAAATAGGTCTAAATTATTCTGAGGCTGAGTAATGCCATTTATAAGTAGAGCAGCAGAGTACGCCGTAAGAGCTATGCTGGATGTGGCGACAACTGGTGAAAAGGGTGTGGTAAGAACCAAAGAGGTCGCTGAACATCAGGGAATCCCCAAAGTCTTCCTGCCCAAGATAGTGCAGCGGCTGGTTCAGGCTGGTCTATTGCGTGCGCATAGGGGACCATCTGGGGGCATAGTGCTTTCTAAGCCGGCCAGGG
>CAZTHJ010000337.1:0-1320 GCA_964613565.1 uncultured Dehalococcoidales bacterium
GTCAGCGCATCGTGATAAGCCCGGGCAATTTCTGTGGTTTGTAATTTGGTTAGTCCTTCGGCAGATACTTTGGCAGCAACAACTTTCTTTGCCTCCAGGTCATCTCCCAAAGCCTGGGCAATCTTCACCGTCTTGATCACCCCTTCATCCTTACCTTGATTTTGTACGTGCACGAACACTCCAGCCTCTTTTTCACGCCGGTATTGCAACCATTGATTAATAGTGCCGACGGGAATGGAGGTCCTACGTGCAATTTCATGCTGGCTGAAGCCCATGTCAACCAACCTTTGAGCCCATTCCGCCTTATCATCAGCGGTCATATCTTCGCCGGATAGATTTTCTATGCCTGACTGGATGAGATTATCAATCTCGTCCTGGGGGACAATCAATGCGTCTATCTCAATCCACCCCGCGCGACGAGCGGCTTCCACCCTGCGATGTCCCCAGACTACTGTGTAATTTTCACCAGTCGCATATACACCAATTGGCTCAACCTGTCCTTCCTCCAGCAGAGACCAACAAAGCTCCATTATCTTTTCCTCATCCCAGGTTTTTCGAATGGGGTTGGGCGATGGTCTAATATTCTCTATCCGGATTTTCATACGCAAATTCCATCCGAATGTATTTTACACCAGGAGCACCGGTTAATTAAGAGCTTATTCCCCGGCAGTGTTCAATATTGATGATGGCTTTGAGATGAATAATGATGCTGCTTGAAAAATGGACGTTTCACGTGAAACGCGACCAGAATAGTCCGTAGATAGATCAACTGCAAATCATGTTTCACGTGAAACAATATCATATTCATGGTTTACATAATCTATTGTACGTATATCATATTATGTATGATATATTACATAATGGAAATATCCTATCCCTTGTGTGCCGGGATTTTTAACCTAATCTTTAAACGGGAATCTGGATGTGCCTATCCGCCTTTTTCAAGCGCCCAAGTTTCTAGCAACTCCTCAACCATATCCAGGTATGCATCCAGCCCCGCGAGCAAGCCTAATTGTTCCCCGGCTTTTTGCCAGGCAGAATGATGTCGGGTATCGACGGGTAAGGCACACATGGCATGTGTCCAGGTTCGCCAAATCGGCCATAATGCATCATGTGCACTTGGGCTTCTCAAAATGGCATCCACTGCATGTTCATAATATAACCAACGGTGAGGGTGTAAGCGGTTAGGTGCTGCGCTGGCTGGCAATGCTGAGTAAGCACTCTGCCACTCGGGCATCCAGGAGCGAATGGTATCGGCGTCCACTGTAGACGCACCCAATAAACCTAAAAATCCAGCATATAGACCTGGTTTACCTACAG
>CAZTHJ010000337.1:1374-1639 GCA_964613565.1 uncultured Dehalococcoidales bacterium
GCCAAGGCATTTGCAGCATGTTCCAATGCGCGCAGATAAAGAGAAGCATCCTGTGGGTCAGGCGGGTGAGGGTGGGCATAAAAGGATTCCCATATTTCTCTTGCATGTTCGGCTTGCCTTCGCACACGACTTAATACGTTTCCTACGCCGGTAAACTGACTCCTGACGCTAGCTTGTACAAAATCCATAAAATGTTGGGGGTCATACATGATTTTGCATCCATATACTGCTGGTCCTAACCATGGATGTGTCCGTAGCTCGCGAG
>CAZTHJ010000338.1:0-1638 GCA_964613565.1 uncultured Dehalococcoidales bacterium
GACAAAGCTGTTATAATTGACTGTATTGTGTTACCATTGCATGGTTTGACGTTTGAACTATATATAAATATGCCATCTGGAAGGATAACATTTGAGGATGATTAATAAATATTTAGAAACGCATATCAGGAAGCTCAGAGCGCTGCTCTTCCTTGTGATACTGGCAGTGGCTATTTTGCCGCTGTTGATGCTGGGATGCACGGATATGGAGCAGTTTAAGGACGTGATGCCTTCCAGCGAGTTTTCTGTACTTGAGGTGCCAAATGTGGAGCTGGATATGTATGCTTATGCCAAGCAGAAGGTACTGACAACAGTTCCAGCCGATGTAGCAAATTTGCCGCATGATATTGCGGTTGAATCGCTGGCCGTGTGGGGGGTTACCGATGCAGAAACTATGGCTTTTGGCATTGGCCTGACTTTTGATACAGAACAAACAGCCAGGGACATTTATCCCAAGATTACAGGAAGTGACGATGTCTGGAAGTTTTTGCGCAGCAATAACCTGTATGTCGTCAAAGGCAGTGGTATGGGGTCCGCTGCTTTGCAGAATGCCATTAAAAATAATGATTTTAAAGACTATGACAATAAACAGCTTCTGGAGGCTGCCAATCTCCTGCCGCAGACCGTCAGGGCCAAACTGATTGGGATTGCCATGGCCAAGCCCAGCAAACAAATGCTTAATTTTGCCGGGGAGAATATCGATATCGGCAATCTGGCTCAGATAAAGGAAATACTCAACCTGGCCAATCTTGAAGTCCTCATCGGCGGCCTGTATTCGCCCAATAGTATTAATATCGCTAAAGCCGTCCAGATTGCCCGGGGCAACGGCAATCTGGCTGATCTAAATGTTGGTGTTGTGCTGGCAGTAAAATCGGGACATCCCGCTATTCTGGTCGAACCGACCATGAAAAGAATTCTACTGCAACAGGGTTTGGTGAAAACAAGGATAGGCGAGCTTACTCTGTATAAGGGTTATTTGAGCAATTCACAATTTGAGCCTGTGCCGGTATTTGCCAGGATAGAAAGCAACTATCTTTTTATGTCAATATCAGGCCAGGAAGCGTACGCCGAAACTCTGATTACCAGCATATATAAGTAGTGCTTTTCACATATGCTGGTATATGGCCAGGCGCAGCCTGGAACAGATCATCCCGTTCACGAGTGCCTTCAGACATTTCACCATGCTCGGCCATATGGTACTGCGTGCCGCTCGGTTTAATCAACAAATTACTCTATCAGGGTTTGTGTAAATTTTCATTATTCTATCGGTTCTAATGCTTGTAGCCGTATCTGTGGTGATCTTCATCCCTATATCCCTTACAAATCCTATAATTGTCAGTCCGCACCTTCCGCCAATTTCGACTCCCAATTTTGTTACCGCAGTCTTTGTCGCCACAATTGGAATATTCGCTCGGCAAATCTTTGACACCATGTCAGAGACCATCCTTCCGGTTGAGGCCGCAAATGTATTTCTAAAATCAATCTTATTAATCAATGCATAGCCTATCACTTTGTCTAGTGCATTGTGCCTTCCAACGTCTTCTGCTATGCAAATTGGTTCTGCCCCTCGTTTAAACAGTCCAGCTGAATGTATGGCTTCGGTTTCGGCATATATTTTAGATTTTAGGATTGCGTTGA
>CAZTHJ010000339.1:0-1632 GCA_964613565.1 uncultured Dehalococcoidales bacterium
AGGTCCTCAACCAGAAATCCGAAGGGTCGCGGATCAGGTCATCATATTCATCTTCAGACATATACTGGCCTTCAACGTACTGCCATCCGTCCGCATCTTTACCTATGCCATGGCCCGGCCAGCGGTAGATGCTGTAATCGAGTATATCCAGAGCCTTGCCTGAAGTGAGGAGAGGAAAGGCAAAAAAATCCAGCTCATCCGCGTAGCGTTTGTTAAAGTCTGCATATGCCTGAACCACTTTTTCCTGGTCATACATGGCCGCATGGGCATTCAGCCCGGAGAGAGCAAGCGGCAGATCTAGTATGAGAAGGTCTACGGGGACCCTGTCAGGCTCCTGCACATTCATGACGGCCACCATTCTTTTAGCCCTGATAGTGTAGGCGTCTTTAGCTTGCGGGCTGATGAAATCGATCCCCGCAGTATCAAGATAGTTGTTAAGCCTGAACTGCCTTTTTTCTTCCGGCGTTAGCTGCGCCCAGTTCCCGGGTAAAGCGGAATGGTTATTTCCAGTGTCTGAGAGCATGATGAATAATCCCTAGTTTAAATCGGCCCGCACTAGCGCAGAGGATATAGAGGACAAGCCGCGGAAAGTGAAACTCAATACTTTCATGTTTGTCCTCCAGCCTGTGGCAACGGGCTAGTTATTTTTAAGAGGGGATGGATATCTTCAAAATACCTGGCTTTATACCTATCCCCCCAATATATTACTACGAAGGACGGTATGACTAAACATCAAGCAATGTTTTTTTCTGGACCGGTTCATTGATGTCTCTGGGGGCTTCACGTTCCTGCCTGGGGGGATGGGTCACATTAAGGAATGCCTCGTACTGCTCCAATCTTCTTTTTATCTCCGGCAGGTTTTTCTTATAGGCCGGCTGCTGCTCCATTATTACCCGGCCGTGGCGTTTAAAGCCTTCAGGCCCCCAGCGGTATGTTTTCAGATCCTCATCGTTAAAATGAACCGTTATTTTATCTCCCTTTGTCTCGATGGTCCCCCTGACATCACATATCGCACATTCCACTTTGTTACCGCGGATGATAAGGAGGTTCTGGCGGCATAACGGGCAGGCCCAGGGTTCCTCGCTGACATACCTGGCTTCAGCGATAGGCCTTTTCATCGCCTCAGCCACGTTGCGACCCAGGGTTTTGGCCCTGGCGACCACCCTGTCATTCATGATCACAGAGGCAAGAGGCGCTTCAAAATTTACCAGTATCTGGTCGACCAGCTTACACTCGCCATGGGGCAGGATGGTATACATTAACGGCAGTTGCAGGGATGTCCAATCGCTACCCCCGATACCTATCATGCCCGCCGGGCGGAATTTGAGCGGGAGGCCGCGTAGAGAAACCCGGTCACGTATGTTAATGGTGTAGCCGGGAGGAGTGAGAGCGTATGCGGGGCAACTTAGAATAATGCCGTCGCATGCCCTGATCTTCTTGTTAAGGAAAGATGAATGGTCGGTTTGAAGGCGATCCCTGGCGTTTTCGCCCAGCGGTTTCTTGATCTTGAGCTCCCATAAACGGATCAGCTCGATATCAATACCGCCTGCTTCCCTGGCGCCCATCAGCGCTGCCCTAAGCAAAGTTTCAGAGTTCCCCATCTTCCTTCCACCGGTAAGACCTAATAACAAC
>CAZTHJ010000340.1:0-502 GCA_964613565.1 uncultured Dehalococcoidales bacterium
CTACTTTAACGTGGTTGAGAATGCTGATAAAAGTACAAGCAGCTCAACCATCATGTATACAGTCCTGGGCTTACTGGCCATGCTGGCAATCGCCCTCGGCATCATATTCGCCATGAGGAAGGGCTTTTCCAGGTAATCCCTAGATTATATGGTTATGAATACAGGGAGGAGCTGTGAACAGCTCCTCCCTTTTTTACTGCAAACCGCCTTCCGCCATTAAACTATTTATTTAATCGTCATCACGATGAGCCGCCAGGTAATGCGTCAATCCCACCCATATAATGTGCCATTCTCGTGCATCAGCCCGAAAATCCCGAGGAGCACCGGACCCGCGCATCTGAACCGCGGAAGATACTGCAGATACTCCATTGACAGCCCATTTTGCCGGATGTAATATTGTGCCAGTACCAGACCGTCGCATTTTAGCGCCCGCAGGGAGGTAGAGACCATGAGAAATTGCAGAACCGCAGTTGATCCAGCTTTCCTGTAACGCCCATAGCCC
>CAZTHJ010000340.1:512-1631 GCA_964613565.1 uncultured Dehalococcoidales bacterium
CTCATCCTGTTAGCTATCCTAATTTTGCTTTCCGCCGTGCTTGTGGCCGGCTGCGGCAGGCGCGCTGCCAGGGCCAATCTACCTGAGGGGACGTCCTCTCAGGCAGCCTCTTCCACGGCTGACCCTGTGCTCGGCCTGCACACTACCAAGGCCGCCGGCCAGAAGACATTTTACGTCATCATGGCAGATTTTAAGGACGTCAAGCGCCAGTACCCCATGTCCCAGGTTGAGGAGCGCGTCATGGACTTTGTTCTGCCCTATCTTGAGGCGACCTCCTTTAACAAGCTCCAGATCGAGGCCATTAAAAAGGGCCCGTATCTGCTGCCCAGGCCAGTGGGGGATTACAAAATCGCGCCCAGTAACCTTGACGTGGATCCTGAAAAGGTCACAGCACTGGTCAGGGACGTTGCCGATGCAGCGGATAACGATATCAAGTTCACAGAGGATATTTGCCTTATCATCTGCCTGGGGGCCACGCATGAGGAGTACGGCATGGTGGGCCTCTGCCCCGTACCCGGTATGCTGGGCTGGCAGACCGCTTCCGTGCAGAACAAGAGCGGTGAGACCATTGCCAATGCCGCCGTATTCTGTGAGAACGCGCACCTGGGTACCTATATCCATGACAGCCTGCACATGCTGGGGGGCAGGATCAATAACCAGCGCATGACGCCCTGCCTTTACGACCATGAGCTGCAGCAGAAATACTCCAAGGGCGATGACTTCGCCAAATCCCTGGTCAATATGGGCTTCTGGGACCCGCTGTCATCGCATACGGCCTATGACAGGACGCTGCCGCCTACCGGCCTTTCCGCCTGGACCAGGCTGCGCCTGGGCTGGATAGACGCGGATAAGATCGCCCTGGCTAATCCAAAGGAAGGGAAAACTGTGAGGCTTGACCCCCTAGTATCCGCCGAGTCCTCCACGCTTGTCATCAAGATCCCCGTCTCCCCCACCACCTTTTACCTGGTGGAGAACCGTCAGAAGATTGCCTCGGACCAGAACCTGCCCGCCTGGGTGGGCCCCTATGCGCTCTCCGCGGTCGGCATCGCCAACATCATCGGTACCTATCTGGCAGGCCAGTCCGGCCGCTTCATCGACAAGCGCCATCTCCTCAGCCTG
>CAZTHJ010000341.1:0-1629 GCA_964613565.1 uncultured Dehalococcoidales bacterium
TTTTACCGTCTCCTTCAACGCGCACAGCACAGATTTTTATTTCAGGAATTTTAGCTATGGGGTCCAGGGCAGTGTTGGTTAGCGTATTGGCAGCACTCTCAGCAAAGTGGAAATCCATGTATATGATATTTTGCGATACTTTTTTGGTAATTTTAACACTGGCCGTTATTTTTCCCCTGCGGGAAGACACCTGTACCTTGTCTCCCGCTTTCACTCCGATTCCTGCGGCATCTGCCGGGTTTATTGCCACCAGGCACTCAGGTTCGATAGCGTTCAGTCCGTTGATCTTTCTGGTCATGGTACCTGTATGGAAATGGAAAAGACTGCGGCCGGTTATGAGGGTGAAGGGATAGTCTGAATCCGGCAATTCTGCCGGTGGCCTATACTTGAGCGGGCTGAATTTGCCCAGCCCGCAGACAAATCTGGACATGTGCAATACAGGCGTTCCGGGGTGGTCTATTGTAGGGCAAGGCCATTGCAGCCCGCATTTTTCAATGCGCCCGAAATTAATGCCGCCGTAGCTGGGAGTTAGGCTGGCAATTTCATCCATAATTTCAGCAGCATGGGTATAGTTGAAACCCTTAGCGCCCATCCTTTGAGCGACCTGGCAGATGATCCACCAGTCCGACCTGCAATTAGCTATCGGTTCCATGGCCTTTCTTACCCGCTGCACGCGCCTTTCTGTATTGGTAAAGGTCCCATCCTTTTCTGCAAAGGAGGCGGCAGGAAGCACCACGTGCGCCAGCTCAGCGGTCTCTGTGAGAAACATATCCTGCACGATGAGGAAGTCCAGTTTTTGCAGAGATGCCTTCACATGCTTGGTATCCGGTTCACTGATGACGGGATTTTCGCCCATGAGATATATGGCTTTTATCCCTTTGTCATGAGCAGCATTCATGATCTCAATTAGTGTCAGGCCGGGCTTGGTATCGAGGCCTGCGCTCCAGGCCTTTTCAAATTTGGCTTTGATTTCAGGGTTATCTACCTTCTGGTATGCGGTAAACACGTTGGGCAGTGCCCCCATATCACAGGCACCCTGAACATTATTCTGGCCGCGCAACGGGTTTATGCCTGTTGACGGTTTGCCGATATTGCCGCTGAGCATGGCGAGGTTGGCCGTAGCCAATACATTATCTGTGCCGTGGCTATGCTGGGTAATGCCCATAGCGTAAATAATGGTGGAGGGTTTATTGGTGGCATAGAGCTTTGCCGCCTGGATAATCTGTTCTTTAGCTATTCCTGTAATAGTGCTGACGGTGTCAAGGTCAAATGCAGTCAGCGATTCCTTTAAGGCAGCGAAGTTCTCGCAACAGCCTTCGACAAATTCAGTATCGGCCAGGCCTGCATCAAGAATATATCTGGCCATGCCCATGAGAAGTGCCACATCCGTACCCGGATTTTGCTTCAGCCAGATCGTAGCGTGATTGGCCAGGTTAATTTCCATGGGATTGATCACGATCAGGCTGGCGCCGTTTTCTACCGCCTTGATAATCTCAAGCGCAATCACAGGATGACCACTGGTGGTATTGCTGCCTATGACTATAATCGTTGAGGCGTGTGCAATTTCATCAATGGAATTTGTCATAGCACCGCTACCGAAGCTGGCGGCCAGACCGGCCACCGTGGGGG
>CAZTHJ010000342.1:0-1628 GCA_964613565.1 uncultured Dehalococcoidales bacterium
GCTGGTTTCGAAGAGGTTATAATAAAAAAATTAAAAATAGTTTTCGTATTACTAATCGTGATGACATTATTCCCCTAATCCCTCCCCTTCCATCCTACCGTCATGTGAAAAAACTGGTATATATTGACAATAATGGAGGTAACGTCATGCCTGAAATAAAGTGTCAGTGGCATAGTGAGCGCGATTATGATAATCCAAATGATCAGTATACCGCGCCAGCGCGAGATCACGGCCGTATAAATCAGGGGTACATAGAAGAGGCTGCCCGAGAAGCGCATGTTGAACTCAAAGCGCATAATGCTCCACAGCCATTCGGGGCGGAAGCCGAGATAAGGCCAGGAATAGTAAAGTATTGTTATGAGCAGAATAATAACGAAAAGGATCCATGTATGCCAGCTGTAGAGATATCTTTGCTTTTGGCCTTCCACTTTGAGTTCCCTGAATAGAATTTATACCTATGGCGCTATAGAATTTCAATATCCTCGGCAGATATCAGGCCTGAACGCAGCCCTTTGATTACAGCCTCAGTTCTGGATGCTGCATTCATCTTGGAAAAGATGCCCACCATGTAGCCTTTGATCGTGCGCAGGCTAAGGTTCAGTTTTAGTGAAATATCCCTGTTACTTAGACCCCTCGCCGCCAGCTTGAGCACATCCATCTCGCGGGGGGTTAAATCATATTTGGCCTCAATGACAACGGGCTTGCTGGAATAACGCATGGTATGCTTGAGCACCTGCTGAAAGACCGGGGTTGCCATGACAGTCTCTCCCGCCATGATCGACCTCAGGGCAGCCACGATCTCCTCCGGGCAGACGCTTTTGGTCAGATATCCCACTGCCCCGGCCTCAAGTATGCTCAGGATATGCTCAATGTCATTATGCACGGTCAGCACCAGTACCGCAACGGTGGGACAGCGCGCCTTGATCTGCCGCGTGGCTTCCAGCCCGTTCAATACAGGCATGCTGATATCCATAATGACGATATCCGGCATCAGCTTCATGGTCTGCTTAACCGCTTCTTCACCGTCGCCCACCTCCGCAATGACCTTGAAATCCGGCTGCTTTTCCAGCACATCGCGGAGAGCTTTGCGAAATAAAGGATGGTCATCAGCCATGAGTACATTGATAATCCTGTCGCAGAATTCAGGCTGGGGTGGCGTCATACCTGCGTCCATTATATTGATATCAACCTGCCTTCAGCCATCAGTACTCTCCCATACCAACTTTAGTACGTGCTAAATATGTACCCCTGAACCGGTACTTAAGATGCTTGTTAGCTGACATACAGATAAATATACTACTTAGGCGGCACATGATTCAATACGTAAAATCATTTCACAGGCCGGTTCTGCTGCCATCTTAAGTCAGCGCTATACTTTTTGGCAGAGGTTCGTGGCCTTTATTTCAGAATTACACCATAAATAAAAATTATTAAGGAGGTGGATGCCGGGAAAGACATATTTTTAAGAGTGTACGGGTCAAAATCAAATCAGAAAAAGGAGGAAAAGGTGAAAAAATTTATCTGGGTAACATTACTTTTAGTTCTAACCAGTGCTCTGGTACTGGGGGCCTGCGCTCAGCCTGCACCAACTACAACCGCACCGGCGCCCACCACCTCGGCACCCCCAC
>CAZTHJ010000343.1:0-1624 GCA_964613565.1 uncultured Dehalococcoidales bacterium
ATATATTATATGGATTTGCATAAAAAATAACATTATTTGCTGTATTCAAAGACTTTAATCAGAGGGATCCTGCCGGCTTCCTCTGTGTTGATTGTGCTGTCGGAGGAATATACCAGCCTGTAATTATCCAATGCCTGCAGCGGAACGCAGGAGACAAAGGGATTGCTGCTCACGATTTTATACTGCTGCGGCGACTTCTGCGAGTTGATATAGCCCAAGGCGCCTTCATAGTCCGTGAAGGATTGCGAGCTGGTGACGAGTTTATACGGCTTGCCGTCATCGAACTTTCTGGCAGCATAGGTTATCACGGCGCTTTGCTGCGCAGGCGCCTGTTGCCCATCGAAGTTGTATAACCTGATGACCATGGTCTGATAGTATTCAGGGTAATAATAGATTACGGGCTGCAGCTTTCCATCCTTCTCTGTGTAATAGATATCCGCATAGTCTTCCAGCTTGCCCCCGCTGAGCCCTGCCAGGGCATAGAATTTTTTATACACGGTCGCAATATCGAAATCAACAATAACGTAGCGGCTGTTAAGCCTGTCCAGGAACTCGCTGCCCTGGGCTGTATCCCCGGCCATGAAATAATAGGCCTCGCCGTTGTGATTGGTGCCGGGGTTTGATACCGGTATGCGGTGACCGATGCGCGTGATCCAGTAGCCATAGTCCCACCAGGCAGTGATGCTGTAGGCCGAGGCGGGATATTGATAGGGCTTGCCCGCGGAAGGCTTTACATAATACTGATAATAGTAATCTGGATTATCAAAGGGGTCAGGCGTATTCTCTCTCAGCCAGGTGAGTGTTTCACACCAGGCATTGCTGGGGGCAAAGGGGACGCTGGCAGCGGTGCTGATGGCCGGGCTGATATTGGGCAGGAAGAGGAGCAAAAAAACGAATACTGCTGCTACTGCCAGCATGGCCGGACTGGCACGGCTGGTTTTTTCCTCTAGTATTGCCTGGCCCTGCCTTTTGTGTTTCTTGTCCTTCTTTGCGGGCTGCTTAATACTCTTCTGTGTCCTGCTGTGCCGGGCAAACCACTGGATGATGATCCATCCCATATAGCCGCAGATGACGGCTACATTCACCGCCAGGTAATAGGCAAAACGGCGCATGGCCAGGGTGGCCAGCAGTATCACCAGGCTCCAGACAATGATGAATGTAACGGCCGCATTGTTTTCCTTTGCGGCACGATAGATCAAAATGACCAGCCCCAGCAGGAGGAAGATAAAGCCGGTGCTGAAATTCAACCACACAGCCATCACGGAGAATTTGTTGCCGGGCAGGAAGATGGGCTGCATTTCCTGGATGGTGGTGCCAATATGCCAGGAGAAAATGCTCAGGCTGGAAAAGAGCGTTTTGAACAATGCAGGGCTGACCAGATAAAAAATGCCCAGAGCCAAGGCGCCCACGATCACGATGGATGCAGGATAAAACCATGGCTTGAGATTCCATCTGTTGAACAAAATAGAAACAGCGCACAGCACCAGCGGTATAAAGAAGGCGATGAGCAGCGGCGCCAGTACCAGCAAATCACCGGCGACGGGCATAAATATTAGGGCGGCTGCTGCGAAAATAATGCTGTTGACAAGGCAAAGCCGGACTACCGGCTCTTTTCTCAGATGAT
>CAZTHJ010000344.1:0-1621 GCA_964613565.1 uncultured Dehalococcoidales bacterium
TGTGGACCGCATCAGCACAGAAAAAGATATCATAGACCTTGGCAACGGCATAGAAGTACATTTCCTGCAAGTACCGGGGCATACCCAGTGTTCCATTGCAGTTCATATCCCTAAGCTGAAAGCTCTGTTCCCATCTGATGCGGTACCACCTCCAACAGACAATCCGAAAACAATCTTCTATCCTGGCCCGCAATATAACTTTGGCATGTACAAACAGTCGATGGAAAGATTGGCAGGTCTAGAAGTTGAAATATTTGCCTCCGAGCATTACGGTGTTGTTACCGGTGCCCGGGCGAGACAATTATTACAGGAAGGACTAAGGCAAACTGAAAGGTTTCAAAATCGCATCAGCCAGATATTCCAGCAGACAAGAGACTTGGATAAGACAGTTCAAACGGCAGCTACCGAAATCCTGGATAAAAACGCCTTCGATTTTATGGGCATGGGCAGAGAAATGCAACTAATGGTTCTAGGCACGGTAATACGAAGAATACTGGAATATAACGGACTAATTGATAAGCCGGTGCCATAACCAAACTTCCGTTATGGATTAGATTCTTCGGTCGCTTCGCTCCGCTCAGAATGACAGAACAGACATAACATTCCTCAAAATTCCGAGCTGGTGTTTTCGGTCTACGACTTTGATTTTTCCAGCAGAGAAGCCGCGCCCTGTTCCAGGTTCTGGCGGGTGCCCACTGCTGTGATGGTTTCATAACTTAATCCGATATCCAGCGGATAAGACATGGCCACATTAATAGCCCGTTTGGCACCCTGAATTAACGGCGGAGCAATAGCAGCTATTTCCTGCGCCAGCTTTTTAGCTTCATCCATCAGTTTATCCAACGGATAAACATGCTGTACCAGCCCTATCCGTAGAGCTTCAGCAGCATCTATGCGCCGGCCGGTAAATATCAGCTCCTTGGCTTTGCCGGCGCCGATAAGTTTGGTCAGGCGCTGGGTGCCGCCAAAGTCAGGGATGGTGCCCAGCTGCACCTCAGGTATACTGAAAATGGCTGTCTCAGAGGCAAGCCTTATATCGCAAGCCAGCGTCATTTCCAAGCCGATGCCCAGGCAATAGCCGTTGATAGCAGCTATGACCGGCACCGGGAGGTTCTCAATCATGGTATAAACCTGGCCTCCGATCTGAACAGCTTCAAACTCAGAACGAATAGCGCGCGGGGGGATGATGGCCTCACCTGCCATGGCTGCCTTGAGATCCAGACCGGCACAGAAAGCACGGTCTCCAGCTCCAGTGAGTATGGCTACTCGTAACTCAGTTTTAGAAAGTATCTGTTCCGCAGCCACTTTAAGCCCCCCAAGTACCTCGGTATTGAAAGCATTTCTGACTTCAGGCCGATTAATGATAATCATCGCCACTTTATCTTTCACTTCAAATAACACCGCATTGCTCTTGGACATATCAATGTCTCCTTTCAATAAATTTACTAAAAATTAAACTGCGGGGAAAACGACAATATTGATTAACCAGATGGCAACAGCTGGCAGAAAATGCCATCTAACCGATTATAGCGGCTCTTGCTTTTTCTTCAGCGTAGAGATTAAATTATCCAGCGGTATGGCGGTCAAGGTCAGCGTCTGCAGTCCGCCTCTGGCGCTGAGA
>CAZTHJ010000345.1:0-1616 GCA_964613565.1 uncultured Dehalococcoidales bacterium
CGATGACTTCCAGCGCTCCAAGATTGGCTGATATAAATGCAAGGCCTGTAACCCATGCCGGTAAAGACCTGCCTGCTTCAAGAAAGTCGGCAGCCGAATGCATGAATTTCTTCAATGCCCAGCCGATACCCAGCACAAAGACAAAATAGATCAGCATGATGGTATAATCAATCCATCCCAGTGCAAATGTAGTTTCCATACGTTATATCACTTTATTGAATAATAATAACCTTCAAAATACAGATGGTCAGAATTTTACCAGAAATAAAAATAGAATGCCACGATAATTCCAAGGATGATGATCGTATTTATAACATCCCATATATTCCAGCTGGCTTTTGTTGCAGCTCTTTCTTCAGCAGAGGAGGCAGCATAGGTATATTTCAGCTGTTCCTGACTCGGTGCTTTGGTTAATAAACTGATTACAACCATTGCAACAATGCAGAAGAAGAAAAGCAACACTGTATAATGAAGCCAGTTGATGGCGGCAATTTTATAGATTAATCCCCCTGTTTGAGCATAATAATGGTCTGCACCAGCTTTCACCTGTGTAAGCAGTTCAGAGGCATAAGCTTTTCCCTCGGCAGTAAGGGTACCAATGGCATTGACTGCGGCATTTACCTTTTCATTCAATGTAGCACCCAGATCAGCAGGGAAAGTGTTGGTTATTTTACGGCCTATCGAAGCCAGATCGTCAAGCATATCTGATTTGGCTTTTTCTGAGTTGATATAGAGAACTGACTTAACCATCCCGCCAACTTTACCGATCAATCCATATTTGATGTTGAGAATAAGCCTGAACATGCCAAGACCAAAACCTGCAATCATTCCCCAGAAGGCTCCTTTCTGAGTGGTTCTGCGCCAGAATACGCCAAGGAGGAAAACAGATGCAATGGCCGGAGCCAGCAGTCCCTGCACACCCTGCAGATATTCGTACAACACTTTGCCAAGACCCAGCATCACAGGTATCCAGACAACGCCCAATATGACAACTGTAGCAGTGGCCATCCTCCCTATCATAACATAATGCCTGCCGGTTTGATTCGGACGCATTTTCTTGTAAAAATCTTCAACAAACAGCATGGCTGATGAATTGAAGAGCGAAGCAAGAGAGCTCATAAGGGCAGCGAGAAGGCCACAAACCACAACTCCGGTTATTCCCTTTGGCAACAAGTGTGCGACCATTGAAGCAAAGGCCGAATCGCTGCTGCCTACTTCCAGTAAACCTTTCTGATTCAGAGCAAAAGCTATCATACCCGGAATGAGGAAAATAAAGACAGGCAACAACTTAAAATATCCTGCAAGGATGGTGCCTCTTCTGGATTGTTGCTGGTTTCTTCCTGACAATACCCTTTGCACGATGTACTGATCGGTGCACCAGTACCAGAAGCCAATGATTGCTGAACCAAGCAATACTCCGGTCCATGGGAAGTCAGGATCTGCTGCAGGTCTGACAAGTCTGATATTTGCTCCGACAATGCCTTCCACTTCTGCCCAGCCTCCGATTTTGGCAAGTCCAACAACGAGAATCACGATGGAACCAAAAAGTAAAACAGGGGTTTGTAATACAGATGTATACATTACAGCCCTCATGCCGCCGAGTATGGTATATAATC
>CAZTHJ010000346.1:0-1599 GCA_964613565.1 uncultured Dehalococcoidales bacterium
GTTGGTACTGTTAAAATGTATCATTGCGCAGTGCGGCGCGTCTTCAATGGCTGCGCCGACCCACAGACCCAGCTTGTGTCCATCACCAGTCACCGTGTCAAGCATCAGTTTGGGTATACCCACAGCCCAAGGACAGTATTTCGCCAGCATCTCTTCATCCCGACCATAATCGCCAGTGCACAGGATCACCGCTTTGTTGATATTGAACTGCATATGGCTGTCATTCTCTTTCCTGGCAATAATCCCGGTGACACGGCCTTTATTACCGGATCTGACCAATCGCACTGCTGCAGTGCTGCAGTGTATGTCCACGCCTTTCCGCCGCGCTTCGTCCGCCAGCATGTTAAGCAAAACAAGTTCCCCTCCTCTATCATCATCACCACTTCCCACCGGCGTTCTACTCAGATGTAATTGCAAAGGGCCTTTGCTGAACATATGAGTAAAGCGACCAACACTGACAGAAATTCCAGCGGCATCGGCCATATCTATTAACCAGTCTGCCACCTCGCTACTTTTATCAGCCCATATCCTGATGAGTCGCTCATCTGCCCGGCCTTCCGAAGCCTCATACAACCCCCTGATGATATCTTCCTTATTATGTGGGGCACATCCCTCTAGCATAGGCGGCATACCCGCTGGTGGAGCGCCTCCCGGCGGCGAAAGTGGCATACATGGAGGAGAAGCACCTCCTGATGGCATTGGTGGCATGCCTGCCGCAAGCACCCTTTCTTTCTGCAGCTTGCTGCCTATAAAGGGAGCCCCTGGCCCCCCGGGAGCCGCTATGCGGTGAAATTTCTCCAGCAGGACAACCTTCGCACCGGCCTCTGCCGCCGATAATGCAGCCGCGAGCCCAGCCGGCCCTGCACCTGCGACCACGATTTCTGTGTTGATAGTTTCCTCAATCTCTTTGGCTGGAATGGGAGTGGGCGCTATCTCAAAACTATACTTTTTCTCCGTAACCATACTTGAATATTCTCCTTTTATATCTGGTATCTTTATAATTGTCTCCTGTAAGATTTCGTACGCGGTCTTACTGTATAGCAATTTCTCTACCAAGTTTTAGCCGTACACAGGCTATACTTTCGCCAACTAAATCAAACGGATCGGCTGTATTGCTGCCGAAATATCCTATAATTTCGTCATCGGTATGGACATAGGGTTTGTATATCTGCCATTCAGGCAACGGTTCGCTGAACCAGGAACAGAAAATAGAATTATTGCTACCCTTTATATCTCTGGCAACAATGTTATGTCAAACGATACTCATACCTCTGTCACAAATACAAAAGGCGCACCCTACGCTATTCACAAACAGCCTAACTGGTAAACGTTAGGTAACCTGCTCTAAGGGATTTAATCTATCCAGCCAACTTCAGAGCCAGCAGGGGGATCCGCAAAATCACGGAATTTAGGATTACGGCTGTAATAAGAGATATCTGTTCCTGCAACAGAACCTACAAAAAGTATTGGTTTTTTGGGATCATCTACCCTTTTAGGCCACATTGGGGCATGCACAACCATCTTGGGCATGTAGAGAATACAACTTCTTGTGATCAGAAAAAACCAATACTTTTTGTAGGTTCTGTTGCAGGAACAGAT
>CAZTHJ010000347.1:0-1590 GCA_964613565.1 uncultured Dehalococcoidales bacterium
GGATATTCCCGTAAGACCAGTAGTTCTGCACCTGAAGCTTAATGTAACTGCCGGGAGCATGCCCCTGCATTCTTTATTCAGATATCCTGTTCCGCCGTGATGCCGCCCTGCTTGATGCGGTCGATGATATACTCGCAGGCGGCAAAGGCCTCCTGGCGGTGAACGCTGCCCACCGCTGCCACCAGAGCAATCTCCCCCACCTTCAGCCTGCCATACCTGCGGTGGATATATATGTCCTCTGCCTTGATGGGCCACTTGCTGGTAATTTCTGAGGCGATCTCCCCCAGTTTATTTTCGGCGTCCTGCAGGGGCTTTATCTCAAGTTCTGTAACCTTCTGCCCGATGTTGCTGAACTGTCTCACCGTCCCGATAAAGCAGACCACGGCCCCATTCATGTCATTATACATAGGGGAAATAATTTGACCCGGAAACAGTGGTTCTGTGGTTAAGGCTATATTCTGAGGCATGGATTATTCTTTGCGGGCCTGTTATTTAGATACGGCGCTTGCCTCTTCCTCGGGCTTCCCTTCGGGCTGCTCCTCAGGCAGCGGCATCTTCATCAATTCCAAAAAGCGTGCTTCTTCGATGGTTTCCACAGCCATGAGCTCGTCGGAAAGCAGCTTGAGCCTGGCCTGATTAGCATGCATGATTTCCTGTGCCTTCTTATAGGCTCTCTGAATCAGGTCGTGTACTTCCTCGTCGATCTGCAGGGCTGTACGTTCGCTGTAATTTCTTTGTTCCGTAATTTCCTTGCCCAGGAAGACCAGCTCTTCCCTTTTGCCGAATGTACGCGGGCCCAGCCTTTCGCTCATGCCGTATTCGGTAACCATTTTGCGCGCAAGCTTGGTGGCCTGCTCCAGGTCGTTCTGTGCGCCGGTGGTCATCTCGTTAAAGACGCTTTCCTCTGCCACCCTGCCTGCCAGGCTTACTACCAGAATATCCTCAAACTGAGAACGTGTCCAGAGATGCCTGTCTTCCGTGGGCAGAAAACGGGTCCAGCCGCCGGCCATACCCCTGGCCACGATGGTGACCTTGTGCACGGGGTCGGCATTGGGCAGCATTTTAGCCGCCAGTGCATGTCCCGCTTCATGGTAGGAGATCATCTCCTTTTCCTTCTGGTTGATGACGCGGCCTTTTCTCTCCGGGCCGGCGATAACCCTGTCTATGGAATCCTCAAGCTCCTTGATTCCAACCTGCTTGAGATCGCGTCTGGCAGCCAGTATGGCGCCTTCATTTAACAAATTAGCAAGGTCGGCTCCGCTGAATCCCGGCGTTTGTTTGGCTATGACATTGAGGTCGGCATCATCCGCCAGGGGTTTACCCTTGGCATGAACTCTTAAAATGGCCTTTCTGCCGTTAATATCCGGCTGGTCGATTACAACATTACGGTCAAAGCGCCCGGGGCGGAGCAGGGCCGGGTCAAGTATGTCAGGGCGATTTGTGGCAGCCAGCACAATTACATTGGTATTCGTCTCGAAGCCATCCATTTCCACCAGGATCTGGTTCAGCGTTTGCTCACGTTCATCGTGCCCGCCGCCCAGCCCGGCGCCGCGGTGACGTCCCACGGCATCTATCTCATCAACAAATACA
>CAZTHJ010000348.1:0-1582 GCA_964613565.1 uncultured Dehalococcoidales bacterium
TACTCAGAGAATGCCAACGATAAATATGAGTTCTGGACGATAGGAACCACACCATTTACCATTCGGAATAAATACGAAAGCTCCGACTATATGTTCCAAATCAATAATCCTGGAATATATAATTTGTCGGCTAATTTGATCAAAGGGGCGTTCAACCTGTATATTACCTGTGAAGGGGCGCAAAACTTTGACTATAAGATCGATCAGTCCACCACCATACAAGTGGTATTAAATCCTGCCCGGTGCGAGCTAATCATCAGAGATTCACCCCCAGGAACGATCACTCCGGGCGAGATCGAAGTCAGTCTTGAATTTTTCAAATAGCTTGCCTGGCGTGCTCCGGCGGGATGAAAATTTTATTGTCATAATAAGCACTGGTTTTTACCTTTTCTCCATATAGAAACCAGCGGAACACCGTCCCGTATATTATATTAAAGCAAAATTCCGTGAGTCGAAAAGTGTCACGGAATTTTGTTACGATCGCATATGAAGGGTCTAAAAGTTACTCCTTATCGTATAATTATGTTATGTTCAGCAGCGGTTCCTCCTTCATCGGCATCGACCCAACGGCCGGTCGTAAACCATTCTCCTATGCCGCACTGGATGCTGACCTGCGCCTGAATGCCCTGGGTCGCGGCAGCCTGGAAGAGGTGCTGGCTTTCGCGGCTGGACAGCAACAAGCAATTGTGGCAGTCTGCGCCCCACGCCGTCCCAGCCAGCGCCTGATGGAACGCACTGAGCTGCGTGACAGCCTCAACCCTCCTCCCCGCCCGGGACGCTGGATGAACTTCCGCCTGGTAGAGTATTTGCTCAGGCAGCATGGGATCAGCTGTTATAAAACCCCTCCGGATGAGAAAACCTGCCCTAACTGGATGCAGATGGGTTTTCACCTGTATAGGCGCCTGGAACAAATGGGTTATCTGCCTTATCCTTCGAAGAAGCCAGGCTTTCAGTGGCTGGAAGTCTATCCCCATGCCAGCTTTTGCACGTTGTTAGGGCACGTGCCCATGCCCAAGAATACCCTCGAAGGCCGCCTGCAGCGCCAGCTGGTGCTGCATAAACAAAAAATCGGCATTCCCGACCCGATGGAGTTTGTCAAAGGGCTCACCTCGCAGAACCTGTTGAAGGGTAGCCTACCGCAGAATGCCCTATACTCCCAGGGCGAGCTGGATGCCCTCGTAGCAGCCTATACGGCCTGGCAGGCAGCCACACACCCCAACCAGGTCACCTCGCTGGGTGATGCCTCCGAAGGTTTGGTGATCCTGCCGGTGGCTGAGTTAAAACGCCGCTATTAAATAAAAAATTATGCCAAACATTGAAGACCTCATGCGCAAAGCCATGGCGGATGGCAAGTTCGATAACCTGCCCGGCAAAGGGAAACCATTGCACCTGGATGAATCCAACCCGCACGCCGACCCTGAGTGGGAGCTGGCATACCGCATTCTCAAGGAGAGCGGCTACTCGCTTCCGTGGATTGAGACCATCCGTGAGATTGAAAAGGATATCGATGTTGCGCTCAAGGAGCTGCAGCGCGCCTGGAAATGGCGAATATTTTATTTATCCGCTGCGGTACCGGAAGAAA
>CAZTHJ010000349.1:0-1581 GCA_964613565.1 uncultured Dehalococcoidales bacterium
TATCCAGGCTGATATTAACCCGATTTAAGCCTGCCTGTTTCAACTCCACGGCATAGTCTTTGAGCAGAATACCATTAGTAGTCAAGGAAATATCATCGACCATTTTTAGCTGGGACAGTCGGGCTAACAGCTCTAGTAAATCAGACCTGACCAGAGGCTCACCACCAGTAAGCCTGATCCTACTAATTCCCATATCAGCAGCTACGGTAGCGATAGTAACAACCTCTTCGTAAGTAAGCAATTCTTCCCTGGGCAACAGGTGAATACCCTCAGCAGGCATGCAGTAGACACAACGCAGGTTACAACGATCTGTGACTGAGATACGTAGGTAATTTATAGGGCGATGGCAGGAATCAGTAAGTTTAGTCATAGTCCAGCCTTATCCGCAAAGTTTTTCAATACATGATATGCCTTTTGAGCAGCCCGGGCACGATGGATAATTTGATTCTTTTTTTCTAAAGAAAGTTCGGCCATAGTTTTATCAAATTCCGGCAGGTAAAAAATCGGGTCATAGCCGAAACCGTTTTCTCCCTTTGCCTCAAATGCAATAATCCCTTCACATTCGCCCTCACATGTCTCCAACATTCCCTCAGGGATAGCTACGGCAATAACGCACCTGAAACGCGCCGTTCGTTCCTCCCAGGGAATTCCCACCAATTTGCTCAGCAGATATATTATCCTATCCCTATCGCTGGCTGCTTCGCCAGCATACCGGGCTGAATGTATCCCGGGCTCACCACCCAGAGCATCGACCTCCAGCCCCGAATCATCAGCAACAGTTGTCAAGCCACTGGAACGAGCATAAAACACAGCCTTGTGGCGCGCATTCTCTTCCATGCTGTTATGCCCTTCCTCGACCCTGGCATTTATTCCTTCATCAACGGGGGTTACCAGTTCAAACGGCAACCCTTCAAATAGATAGCGGTATTCAGCAATCTTGCCTTTATTAGCAGTAGCTATGAGAAGCTTGGGCATTTCTTTTAGCAGATATCCTTGAACCTCGTCTTAAGTTTTTGCATCACCTGCGGCATTGTAGTATATTCCATCTCCTCCAGAGGCAGACGATGAGGTTCGAAAGGCCCTAGCTGACGGAAGACGTCAGCAATCATTAATGCCTGCTTACGTGCATTATCGAAAGCCATATCAGCAAACATGTCACTGGGACCAACCAGCTTACCCTGAGCTAACTGAAATCCAGCAGCGATAACCCGAGGCGGACCGTCAAAACGGGTACAGTTGCTATCATTAACTCCTACCGGCATCAAGGGACCATGATGAGAACCCCTCATCCAACCTTCCACTATATTGGGATTGGCGAAAGGCTCCAGGACTTCTCCCACAGCCGGAAATATTCCCTGAGAGCGGACGATACATACCGGGTCATCTTTGCCCACATACCTTCCGGCAATCAAGCAGAGGCGCTGCGTGGAAGATACGGCAGCTACTTCGTTGTTATCCTTGTGATAAACCGCTTTGACGGCAAAATGAGTGGGAGCACCCAAAAATACCAGCATATCATATATTTCTTCAGGGGCATTGAACATTATCATTTTGCCCTCTTTAAGATCGTGAACTTCAAAT
>CAZTHJ010000350.1:0-1580 GCA_964613565.1 uncultured Dehalococcoidales bacterium
ATACTCGCGAACATCAGGATGCTGGAGATCAATGTATCCGATATTCAAGGTTACTATTAGGCAGGAGGAGCTATTATCGTTATGGAACTTGTCGAAAACAAGAAGCTCAGGAATGGTGAACGAGGGTTATTTGCCAGACTTAAGGATAATACAGGAGTTAAATCCGCTCTTGGTATTTTGTTGGCGATTCTCGGGGCAATACTCGTCTATTATCTTTTATCTGATATCACCGTTGAGAATGGTCCAGCGTCTGATCCTCGAGTACTGAGCAAGGCCGGCCGCGGGCTCGCGGCTATTTTTATTGCGGCACTGGTCCTGTGGTCTACTGAGGCGATCCCCATTGGAATTACATCTTTGCTTATAGTTGTACTCCCTCCCCTATTGAAAGTTGTGACTTCCATCAGCCAAGCCACAGCAGGATACACCACCCCGGTCGTCTTCTTTGTTATAGGGGCATACTGCCTGGCGTTCGCGGTTATGCAGTCCGGCACAGGCCAGCGTTTCGCTCTGTGGCTTTTTATCCGCTCAGGAACAGGCTCAAAAGGAGTCGTTTTTAGCAGCATGGTGGGCACGGCGGCCATATCTACGATAATCTCAGATGTGCCTGCCTGTGCCATCTTCATGGCGCTAACCCTCCCGATACTTTTAAAAATCGGGGCCCAGCCCGGTAGCTCTAACCTCGGCAAGGCAATAATGATAGGCATTCCCGTTGCGGCATTGATCGGCGGGGTTGCTACTCCTGCGGGAAGCTCCATAAATATATTGGGGATCAATCTGCTGCAAAAGGCAGCAGGTATTGACGTTACATTTCTTCAGTGGATGTCTATCGGTGTGCCTATGGTAATTGTCCTGATTCCTTTTTCATGGTGGGTGCTCATAAAAGTTTTTCCCCCTGAGATTGAATCTATCGGCGATATCAACGAATTTAAGACAGAGCTGAAATCAATGGGTTCTCTTAAATCCAAAGAAAAGAAGGTTATAGTGATTTTATGCATTCTTTTTGTGCTTTGGGTTTTGAGCACCTGGATCAAGCAGCTGGATGTGGCAACCGTCTCTATTTGCGGAGCGATCTCGATGTTCTTGCCCGGCATTAATCTGCTGACCTGGCGGGATGTGGAAAGAAATATCGGATGGGAAACCGTATTGATGATAGGCTCGGTTACGTCACTTGGACTTATGGCAACTGATACAGGCCTATCCACATGGCTGGTGAAGAATACGCTCGGAGGCATTACAGGGTGGAACATTGTTTTGCTGGTCGCGAGCATAAGCGCCTTTGCAGTTATTCTGCATCTCCCTCTACCGATCGCGCCGACCATCAACGCGGTACTCATCCCCGCGATGGTCGTTCTTGCAAGAGATGCCGGGATTAATCCCGCCATATTCGCGTTGCCTGTGGCCTTTACCGCGTCCTGCGCGTTTTTGCTCCCCTTAGACGCAGTACCCCTGGTGACCTATTCCAAGGGGTACTACCGCATGTTTGATATGCTGATTCCGGGCATTTTGATTAGTGCCGTCTGGGTAATCATAATGACCGCGCTCATGTTGACCATTGGCCCAATCATTGGCTTCAGATGAAA
>CAZTHJ010000351.1:0-1578 GCA_964613565.1 uncultured Dehalococcoidales bacterium
AGAGGCGTTTCGACCTGATACCCAACCTGGTGAATTCCGTAAAAGGCCTGATGGCACAGGAACAGGCTGTCTTTAACGCCATCGCCGAGGCGCGTACGAAATATGGCGCAGCCGCTACGGTGAATGAAAAGGCAGAGGCCGCCAGCCAGGTGGAGAGCGCCCTGGGCAGGCTGCTGGTAGTTATGGAAAACTATCCTGAGATCCGCTCCACTGAGGCTGTGATAAACCTCATGGATGAGCTGGCCGGTACCGAGAACAGGATCAGCGTGGAAAGGCGCCGCTACAATGAGCTGGTACAGCAGTATAATACTTCCATCAAGACAATTCCCACTAATTTCATTGCGGGCATGTTCGGTTTTGGGCCCAAAGCCTATTTTGAGTCTGTCAGCGGTGCCGATACAGCTCCCAAGGTTGAGTTCTAATGCGCCGGGCCTGGCCTATATTTTCCCTTTGCCTGGCCTTATTGCTGGCTGGAGCTTCTGTGCCCGTTTCTGCCCAGGACTTTCCCCAGACGCAGGGCTATGTCAGCGATTTTGCCGGCCTGCTCTCCTCGGATAATATTACGCAGCTGGAAGCACAGCTGGCGCAACTGGAGAAGGATACAGGTACCCAGATAGCTGTAGTTACTGTGAAGACGATGGAGGGCAACAGCGTTGAGGACTATGCCAGCCGGCTCTTCGAAGCCTGGGGCATCGGCCAGAAAGATGAGAATAACGGTGTTCTTTTCATCATTGCCCTGGAGGAGCGCAAGGTGAGGATAGAGGTGGGCTACGGCCTGGAGCCTGTGCTTACAGATGGGCGCTGCGGCAGGATACTTGATACTGAAGTGGTGCCTTATTTCAAGGATGACAATTATACAGAGGGCATCATGGCCGGCGTGAATGCCATCGAGGGATATATCCGCGACGGCACCCCGCCCGCACCTCTGGAGGAAAACCCCGTCAGCGATACAATTGGCAATCTATTTCCCATAATAATGTTTATCAGCGTAGCGGGTATGTATCTGACGGGTTTCATGGCTCGCAGCAAGAGCGTCTGGCTGGGTACCATTTTCGGTGCGCTGGCAGGTGTGGTTGTGGGTCTGGCAATTGGGGGGATCATAGCCTTGGTGTCAGCAATTCCTCTATCGGCCGGCTTCGGTGCCGGGCTGGACGCCCTGCTTTCCAGGAACTATAGGACACGTAAGGCCAGCGGCAAGTCCACGGGCTGGTGGGGCAGTGGGGGAGGCTTCCGCGGCGGCAGCTCGGGTGGTAGCTTCGGCGGTTTTGGAGGCGGCATGTCCGGTGGTGGAGGCGCCAGCCGCGGTTTCTAATCTGCGTAGTGTGCAGCAGGTTATGATGGTGATTATTTAGCGTTATTGGTTGAGGCAGCGGATTCTGTGGTTGGTGCCTGGGGCACGCGTGCCAGGCAGAGGGCCAGACCACCGATTGCCGCCAGGATGGTAAAAAGAAGAAAGGCGATATTGTACTGGCCCGTCGTGTCATAGACCCAGCCTGCAAACACGGGAAAGGCAAAGGCCAGAGGAGCGGACATCAGGTTTGAAATGCCCCGAATGGAGCCATATGATTTCCTTCCGAA
>CAZTHJ010000352.1:0-1174 GCA_964613565.1 uncultured Dehalococcoidales bacterium
TTTTGCCAGTTCATTGCATATTTTGAGATCGGACCAGCATTCTCCTACCTGTGCTACCTTCTGTATAATACTGACTGCTGGCACATATGAGCATTCATGCAGGCTGTCCATTTCAAGGTAGGTGGCCACCGGCAATACAATATCTGCATATTCGGCTGTAGGTGTTATAAAAAAATCAGCTGCTGCCACAAAATCAAGTTTTTTCAATGCCTCAAGCGCTTGATTGGAATTGTTATAGGAATGCAGTATAGCCGCACCCGGAATATAGGCTGCACGCACCGGGTAGGGGTCAGATGTTAATATAGCTTTAATCAGTTTCTGCGGCAGGGCCGAAAAATAGATTGGCAATATATTTTCTTCGTTGCCAATTCTGGCCTTTCTGATCTCCGCAGCAATCGCATCCTGCTGGTTTAATTCCGCTGAGGTTTCTGCCACCACATCCGGCGTCGACCATTCAATTTCACCGCCCGGCTGACCAAGGTTGCCTGTTATTGCCCGCAGAATACACAGGGCTCTGCCCGTCTGAAAGCTGTTTATATTGGTATCTATGCAAATTCCCCAGTCAAGACAAGCGGGTTTACTGGTTGCGTATGTCCTCGCTATCTGCCGAATAGTCTGAGGGGGTATCCAGGTCAGTTCGGCAGTTTTACCGGGCGTATATTCCTTCACATGCTCCTTCAGCTTACCAAAACCTACCGTCCATGCTCTTACGAAGTCCATATCATAAAGCTGCTCGGTTATTATGATATTGATCATGCCCAGCGCCAGCGCCAGGTCAGAGGTGGGCCTGGGCTTAGCCCAGAAGCCAGCTTTGGCTGACAGCGATATTTCAGCCGGATCAACTACAATCAATTTTGTTCCTTGTTTGAGTGCAGTTTCGATACGTGTAAAACGGGCTATGGAGGAGGCAGCTGGGTTTAATCCCCAAATAAGAATACATTCAGGTATACGATCATAATCGGGTGTTGACATGTACCCATAGGTTATCCTGGAGGCATATAGTCTTGGCATATAGCAGATATTGGAGGTGGACACAACATTTGGCGAGCCAAAGACATTTGCCAGGCGGGCTAAATATCTGTCCTGATATCCTTTGGCTCTTCCACGAATAAAGGCTACCGACTTAGAAACATATTGCTCCCTGATGTTGTTAAATTCCACTGCAATGGTTTGA
>CAZTHJ010000352.1:1220-1574 GCA_964613565.1 uncultured Dehalococcoidales bacterium
CCTTTTACCAGTTCGTTTTAGGGGATGCTTCAGACGATCAGGATGATTAAGGTATTCCAGCGAGGCTGCACCCTTAATGCACAAAGCGCCTCTATTGGCAGGGTGATCAGGATCCCCTTCTATTTTTACCGGGCGACCTGCCTGCATGTGTATTAAAACGCCGCATCCCTCCCAGCAGAATATACATGTGCTTTTCACAATGCGGTTATTACTAGCTCTCAAACAGGCCCTCTCCACGGTATATTAGCCAGTGTAAATCATATCATTAAATTAATCTGAATAAAGAATTCTTCACCCTATCATATGGCAATTTTGATTTGTTTTACCTCTGCACTACAACAATATGCCCTATAC
>CAZTHJ010000353.1:0-1565 GCA_964613565.1 uncultured Dehalococcoidales bacterium
AGTATTTGTTTCTGTAAAAAAATTAAGGAGGCTAAATATGGCAATCGACGGAACCTGGGACACTAGTGTAAGCACACCCATGGGGGCACAGAAGGGAACACTGGTATTGAAGACGGATGGTAATGCGCTCAGCGGCAGCAGCACCACCAGCTTCGGCACCAGCAATTTCACCGGCGGCAAGGTAGATGGCAATAATATCGAGTTCACGGTGGAAAGCTCGACTCCATTTGGCCCGGCCAAATTTGAATTTAAATGCAAAGTTGATGGCGATAATATGACCGGCGAAACCACCATGCAGCCCATGGGCATGAAATCATCCCTGACTGGCACCAGAGTTAAATAATATTGTCCTATTACAGGTCTGACTGGCAGATACCCTTTTAACAGGCATCCATCAGTTCATATTGATAAGCGGTTTTTTATAAGTCAGCGGGGATTCAGCGTGTCGTGTAGAATGGATTAAATCGCGCTATCGCCGATTATCTGCATGTCGCGTAGCTGAAAATACGTTATGCCTGTACGTTTGCGGCAGGTTAAAGCCAAGTACCTTGTATAATATTTAATTTGAGAGGGACCCCTTTGAAGCAAGTTAAAGCAGATTTATTGATGAATGAGAATGAAAACTGAATATGAATCAGATGTGCTTGTTGTCGGCGGCGGTATAGCCGGCTTCTTTGCGGCTGTGCGTGCCCGGGAAAAGGGCCGCAGCGTGGTGCTGGCGGACAAGGGCATCACGGGCAAGTCCGGTTTCACCCCCTGGGCTAATTCATTCTGCTTCTTTGATGCTGCGCTGGGCGATGAGCGCAAAGAATGGCTGCATAATGTCCAGCATGTTACCGAATACCTAGTCAACCTGGACTACTATAACATGTTCCTCGATGATTCTGCCGACAGGTACCGGGACCTGGTCGGATGGGGTTTTTTCAATGCTGAGATTGACCGTCACCTCTTAATGTCCAGAATACTCAGGGACAAAGGCGTTGTCCTGGCGGAAAGGGTCATGATAACGGACCTGGTATCGATAAATGGAACCGTGGGGGGTGCCATGGGCTTCCACATGGAAAGCGATAAGGTCATCCTTTTCCATGCAGGGGCAACGATTTTGTGTAGCGGAGCAGGAGCCTATAAGGCTCCTGGTTATCCAATTCACAGCCAGACTTTTGATGGTGATGCCATGGCTTATCGCGCCGGCGCTTCGATATCCGGTAAAGAATTTGTTGATTTCCATACCACTGGGGATAAATACCCGGCAGATACCTGGAAGATGTGGTCAGAGGAATTTATAGAAAGGATCTGGCCCACTCCCGGCCCCGGGCGTTTTCAGATGCCTATGTACCGGCCTGTTTTTACCGTGCATGCGGAAGGCCCGCCCTATGTGCCGCCGCAAAGGCGTTTTACATTCCCCCACCGCGAGGGTGACCCCCGCGGGCCCGCTTTAATGCCGCTGCCGCCTGAAGGTAATATGGTATGTGGGGCTGCCACGGGGCTGGGCGTACATAAGTCAGAAGGCGTTTGGCCGGTGGATAATCAGTGTTATTCAGGTATTCCAAGGCTGTATGCCGCCG
>CAZTHJ010000354.1:0-1563 GCA_964613565.1 uncultured Dehalococcoidales bacterium
CTTTTTCGAACCACTTTTTTAATCATGCGTCATAATTACCATAAATTCACGCATATTGACATATTTCTTTTACCCAATTCACGAGCTCAGCGACGCGCCGCCTGTGGGGCGTAGGCTGAAGCCCCGGGTTGCACCTGCTCGCACAAGCCACACCGGAATTGTTGATGAGCGGAGAACTTTATCAGCTACGCTGCCCAGAGCCCAGCGCTTGATTCCAGAACGACCATGAGTTGCCATAAGTATTAGATCCATTTTTTTCTTATCAGAGCAGCGAAGGATTTCCTCCGCCGGGTGACCTACCGCCACCTCACCTTTTGCTTTCACCAGGCGACCTTGCTTCTTGATTCCCTTCCTTTTTTGAAGCTCTATTGCCTGGCTCATTATGATCTCAGCCACATGATCAACATAGGCTCGATATACTGCAAGTGATTCCGCCTCACGTTGGTTGCAAACATAGAGGAAAGTTACGTCAAGTCCCATCCTGCCAGCAATTTCCTTTGCGTACAGAAACGATGTTTCAGCAATCTCCGATCCATCCAGTGGAACCAGCATCCTCTTATACATATTTGGCACCTCCTGTTTTGATTCAGCGTGACCCGGGTTAATGATACAATCTTTACAAATAATTCGCTATCAAACAGCGTCAGAACCTGGTCACAGCTGACATCAAAACCGCTCCAGATAGCAACCTGTTTGCCTACCAGCGAATATCCCCTCTGCTTATGAGCTGGCGAAGTCTTTGCATTCGTACATTCCGCTCATAGGCTGGCATTAGATTCTCGATCTCCATTTTAACAGCTATATACTCCAATATGCTAGCAGGGCTGTGCACCATGACCTGGATAATAGCTGCTCTACTATGAACGACCTTGAAGCGCACAAGGAAAGTGCAGCAGTCTCGTAACCTTAGTGGTAAAAGTTACAAAAATATACCCTTATTATAGGTCATGCTCTGAGCCGCCCGGACCACTTTTTGCGGAACTGGCTGATCTTGGGTGAAATTACCGACTGGCAGTAGGCCTGTTCGGGATGTCTGGAGAAATACTCCTGATGGTAGCCTTCTGCCGGATAGAACGTATCAAGCGGAACAATCTGAGTCACGATTGGTTTCTTCCAGAGGCGTGCCTCATCAAGTTCTCCAACAAGTTCCTCGGCAACGGCTTTTTGCTGATCGTTGTGATAGAAAACGGCAGAACGGTACTGTGTACCCGCATCCGCGCCCTGCCGGTTCAATGTCGTTGGATCATGGACAGAGAAGAAAATTTCCAGGATTTCCCTGTAAGATATCCTGGAAGGATTGAAACTTACCTGTACTGCTTCAGCGTGGCCGGTCTGGCCATTGCAGACCTGTTTATAGGTCGGATTGCGGGTGGCACCACCAGTGTAGCCCGAGACTACATGCTCGACGCCGTCAACTTCTCGGAAGACTGCCTCAATACACCAGAAACAACCTCCAGCGAGAGTAGCGACTTCCAATGAGGTTTCCTGGCTCATAGTTAGAGGAGCTTCCCGAACAGAATTGCCTGTGGTGCTATAATTCTAGCAACTCTTTGCTGCCATGCT
>CAZTHJ010000355.1:0-1563 GCA_964613565.1 uncultured Dehalococcoidales bacterium
GAGAACCGCATCCCAGAAGCCGTGCTCAAGTATTCGATTATTGCCAGGAGTTACAGCGTTCGTGGGGAAGTCAATCGGGCAATCAGCTTACTCAAGCGCGTGAGTGAGCTGGCTCCCATGAACCTGGATGCTCGGAATGAGCTCATTGAGCTACTGATGGTGCGTGGTAAGATTTCCGAGACAGTACAGGAGTTCGTCAAACTTGCAGAGACTTATTACAACCTTGCAGATCTTTCCATGGCACGCAAGACATATTCACGTGCTTTCAGGTTTACTCAACAATCGAACGTAGGGCGCGATGTAAGAATAAAGCTGATGAAGCGCATGGCGGATATTGATATGCAGAGTTTGGATTGGCGCAATGCCATTCGTGTCTATGAACAAATCCGCACCCTGGAGCCGGATGATGCAAATACACGCGACAAGTTGTTCGAGTTAAATTTACGAATTGGGCAGCTAAACCAGGCAATGGCAGAATTAGATAGCTACCTTAACCACCTTATTTCACTGCATCGCTCCGGCGAGGGATTGGAATACATTAATGCAAAAATCCTGGAAAATCCTAATCAACCTGCCCTCTACCGCCGGCTGGCTGAGCTATATCGATTTTTAGGACAAAAGGCTGAAGCGATCAACCAGCTAGATATAGCCAAAGAAATGTTCCTTCAATCTGAAAATAGATCTGCGGCAATCGAATGTGTGATGGCAATCCTGGCAATGAACCCTGATAATGCGAGTTCTTATCAACAAATGCTGGTTGAGCTTCAGACCGGATAACCAAACTAACAATCAAACAGCCATCCTCAATCCTTGCTCTTACGGAGTTCATCTACGCTGATCGAATAAGCCGCAACAAGTCCGTTGTTTTGTCTAAAACGACGTCTGCGCCTGCTTGCCTGAGCTCTTTTTCCTCACCAAAGCCGCACAGAACGCCTACCGTCTGAGCACCAGCATTTTTCCCGGCTAAAATATCTACCACAGTATCTCCAACGATTAGGCAGGCTGAGGCAGGTACACCCATCTTTTCAGCCGCCCACAGGATTGGGTCCGGAAATGGCTTGGTATGCACACAGGTTTCGCTTGTGCTGACCGCTGTAAAAAAAGGCAACAGCTCAAATTGAAATAAAAACCGGTATGCAGATTTCTGCCCACGTGCACTGATAATGCTAAGCGGAAAGTCATTGCGCAGGTCTACCAGCAGCTCCCGTATACCCTCGATTAATATGTAAGGCTCGGGAGAGTCCTTAATTCCTAGCTCATAAAAGAAATCACCAATAGCCACGAGTGAATTATCCAGCCCCAGCTTATCTGCCAGGCTGTATATCCAATTACCAGGACCTTCTGAAAACATGACCAACCTGCGTGCCAGCGGCAGTATATCCCCGATTCGAAAAAGTAAACCCACCGGGGAAATAATCCTGGCAAGTTTTTGTACGAATTGATCGTCAGTGTTACTTAAAGTACCATCAATGTCGAAACAGATAGCCTTTACCCGGCTAAGATCAATCGACATGCTTATTAACTCCCAGCATCAGAAGTGAATATCACGATATGGATTCCAGC
>CAZTHJ010000356.1:0-1547 GCA_964613565.1 uncultured Dehalococcoidales bacterium
GCATGCCCATAGAGACCCCGATACCAAATCTGTATAACGTAGGTGATGGCTGCATAGCGACGGGACTGTCGGGAAGCTCCGGCGCCGCTGAGACCGGCTACAGAGCTGCTGACACGATAACGAAACGGATAAAACCGGGGTAGGCACGTCCCAGTCTAATAGAGGAAGGGAATAAATGAACGGTTTTGGATATGCCGGTCAGATTCTGAAGGTGGAGCTGAGGAACAATAGGTAGAACTTCTTTCAGCTTAACCTTTAAACTCTAAATCACATATATTATAGTAACAAGTATTGAACTTTTCAGGCTTCTGTGACCTGGCAGCCCCTTGATATTCTCTCAGACACCTCCGTTCTTCATAGGTCATCAGTCCTCTCGGCGGCATGTCTCCGCTGAACAATTATGAAACTCGGTACGTGGCAATTTAATACTTTATTAATAATTTGGGAGTAAACTTTAATTATAATAATATCGTTTCTACATTAGATAAACAGTCGTGGATAAGGCAGTCCTTAAAAAAGAGGGATAGTCATGCGCCAGATGTATTATTGTCCCAATTGTAGGGCATCGGTTTCTTGCGGAGCCAGGTTTTGTGGTAGTTGTGGCATTAGATTACAGGAATCAGCGTCCGGAAATCTGAATCAATACCAGCAGCGAAACATGAATGGTAATCACGGCACTGTTTCCCAGAGTAAAAGTTCATCACAGGATGCCGCTGTGACACCAATTAGTATTGAGATTTCCAAACTACTGGCAGACTTTTTCGGCAAGCAAACCAAATGCCAAAAATAGTGGTGAACGATCTGGGCATTCGTTATTTGCCCATCCAATCTGCAAATGAGCCTTCATAATTGAACCCATTCAACTACTACCGTACCCCAGCCAATTATCGTATAATCAGCAAATGATGAATACAGGGAAAAGTCATATGGCCACGAAGTGGTTGCTGGCTGCACTTTCCTTTATAGCCGTGGTTCTTTGCCTTTCCTGTATCACTATCACACAGTCACCTGCCACACCAACACCTGCGGCTCCCCCTACAACCCCAACATATGTGATACTCACCAACATCACCAATCCTCAGGACCCCTACTACCAGGCGATAGCCGAGCTTCAGCGGCTGCGAAACGGTCGCGTAGTTCGTTTTGAAGGAACAGTCAAGAGCGCAGTTTCCGAGCTGAAAGCCATACGCCCGCGCTATATGGCTGTGGCAGTAAAGCCGGAGATGATAGAGGAGCTCTTTGCTTACGATATCTTTACTCTGGCCAGAGAAATAGCAAGCAGCACGGGAGTGGATCTGGCATATGGTTTTCTGACAGGTGCTACGGCAGGCGATGTCCTGGGCTACATTCAAAGGATAGAAACGTGGGAGCGCGAGGGCAAGGCAAAAAAGGCAACATTTAGAGCCTATTTTTCCACCAGGGAAGGGGCGTTCGGCGGAGGCCTGGGAACATGGGGCGATAAGCTAACTCAGGACGAATTGAAAGTATTCACAGGTCTGGGCATGGATAGCAAACGAACAGATGTATCGAAGGTTGACGATGCTATC
>CAZTHJ010000357.1:0-1546 GCA_964613565.1 uncultured Dehalococcoidales bacterium
TAATTTGCGTTTCGCCATATTACCTCCATTAATTGCTGCTGGTATGAGATGTTTGCAGGCTTTATTTTAACACGCAACCTCGTTGCTTATACCATCCACTCAGAATACAAAGGTTTGGTAGGTGCGGGGCGTTGCTTCACCCTTTTATCATTATTCCTCTTATCACCAATCATTGAACGTAAATTCCTGATACACTCTTGTCATTCTAGACTATTATGGTCTAATATAGCATCAATTGAATATATAGGTATCTATGATTATGAGAAGAAGGATAACTATGTCATCAATATCCATTCCTTCACAGGAAATAATCGATCAATTTGTCGCTAACGCCCATGGCGACTTTACTCTGGTAACAGAGTTGCTTGAGAAATACCCTGCCATGATCAATGCAAATGCCACTTGGGCTGAAATTGCCGTTGAAGCGGCCACCCAAACCGGCCAGGTGGATATCGTTAATTATTTACTAGCGCATGGTGCAAAATATGATATCTGCACTGCTGCCATGCTCGGTAATTTGGATCGTATCCAGATTTTTTTGACGGGAGATCAAAACTTGATTAATGCCCGTGGGGCACATGGCATTCCATTGCTATACTTCCCGGTCATTCATACCCACCAGGAGGTTGCTGATTTCCTGCTTCAACGGGGTGCTGATCCGAATGCCTCATCTCCAGGTGGAATTACCCCATTGCTTGGAACAGTTATGTTTACCCAAACCCAAATGACACGTTGGCTGTTGCAGCATGGTACTGACCCGAATCCGAGATATGAAGGCAAGACCCCTCTGGCAATGTCGCTGGAAAATAAACAGTCCGAGCTGGCTGATATTCTGCGCTCTTTTGGTGGGATAGAATAATTTGATGATTATCGCCCAGAAAAAATATAATCCAACAACTCACTGTATGCCGGGCGTAATAAAATGATGTCTGTAAACCGAACAATTGCCGCAGCCTCTGGCAGCAGCATCTTTCCGCCTCTCACAATTATTTGACCATCATTTAAAATATCTCGGTAAGTTCCATCTGGCAGGTTGACCATGATATACCCGTTCTTGCCGCTGGTATTGAAGATTCCATACAGGCTCTTCCCCGGGTATTCCCAGACTGCCTGGATTGCCGGGTCTGCCTGCAATACGACAAACTTCCCCTCCACCTGTGCTGGATCCTTTTTTAACTTTACCAGCCGTGTCAAGAATGGCTGCAGACTGTAGTCCCCCCAGTCCACCTTATCTATTTCAAAAAGCGATGGGGTATGTTTTACTGCTGATTCTTGCCCAGCGTAGATCAGGAATGGACCCTTATTGAACGCCTCAAAGGCGGTCCATGCCATACCCTGTGCCCGGCTGGGTGCTATGCGCATGATGCGGGCTTGATCATGGTTCTCCACGCACCGCATCTTGATGTAATTTTCTGTGTAGATGCAGTCCTGGTAGCGCAGCATTTCGATATATCGACGAACTGGCACTTTTCCTTGCACCGCCAGTTGCCAGATAGGCCAGATATCATAATCGTAGGTCATGTCAAATGCTAGGTATAACTCGCTA
>CAZTHJ010000358.1:0-1542 GCA_964613565.1 uncultured Dehalococcoidales bacterium
CTGAAAGTGGAGAGAGGACGATTTCAGCAGCATATGTTGGTGGAAATACATAACGATGGTCCGGTCACCATAGCCCTGGACAGCAGAGACAAGATTCACTGAACGTCAACTAATTGCTAATGCAATAAGTTGCAATATCGAAATATTTCGTTTATACTTATTACACATGAGCTGCGTTCAAGCACTTAAGGGAATGGGCTATCGGATGACACCGCAGAGAATGATGGTGGTCGAAGCACTGCATGATACAGATAAGCATGTCAGTGCCGAAGAGATATATGTCAAGGTTAAAGCGAAGTATCCGTACGCCAACATTTCTACGGTATATCGGACGTTGGAATTGCTTAGTGAACTTGGGCTGGTTAACGAAATTTCCCTGGGCGACGGATGTGTCCGCTTCCATCCTGCCGAGAAGGGACATCACCATCATCTGGTCTGCCAGAAATGCAATAGTATAATCGACTTACCTGAATCAGCGCTGGCTCCCTTAGAAGATATCCTGTCGGAAAAACATAGATTTAAAGCTGATTTAAAGCACACAGCTGTTTTCGGCCTGTGCTCCAAATGCCAGAGTAAGGCGTAGCAGATTAAAGCGTTTTTTATTTGCCTGTTGATGCAAATATTTGCAATTGCATTGTATTGAACAGAAGGCGATTGGAGGGCGGTTTTAGATGCACATTCCAGACGGTTTCATCAGTATGCCTGTAGCGGCGGCCGGAATTGCCGTGGCTGCTGGCAGTGTTGCCTATGCTGTCAAGGCGACAAACAAGAAGATGGGGGAAAAGCAGGTGCCCATGATGGGTGTCCTGGCCGCTTTCATTTTCGCAGCGCAAATGCTGAATTTCCCGGTGGCTGGGGGGACTTCGGGGCATTTCGTGGGCGCAGCACTGGCTGCAATCATATTAGGGCCTTGGTCGGCGGTCCTGATAATGAGCTGTGTGCTGATAGTCCAATGTCTTCTATTTCAGGATGGCGGCCTACTCGCACTAGGTGCGAACATAGTCAATATGGGCGTGATTGCTGTGTTCATCAGTTCTTTTACATATAAAGGTATATTTGCCGCCATGAGGGGTGGCAAGACAGGACGATTGGTTGCCGCCGGCATAGGTGGCTGGATATCGGTCGTAGTATCGGCGCTGGCCTGTGCCGTCGAACTGGCTATCTCCGGCATCGTGCCATGGCAAGTGGCTGTATCTGCCATGGGGATAGTTCATATGGCCATCGGCGTCGGCGAAGGCTTTATAACCGTCGCGGTTATTGCTCTGATTCTGGGTACGCGTCCTGACTTGCTGGAACTACAGCAGGCTACTTAGGGGGGAATACAGAGATGAAATTCAAATGGTGGTATGGAGTCCTGATTCTAGCTTTGCTACTAGCAATATTATCTCCTTTGGCTTCGTCATCACCTGACGGTCTGGAAAAGGTGGCTGAAGATAGAGGTTTTATTGATGTAGCTCTGGCTCCTATCTTCAATATTTTCCCCGATTATATGATACCCTGCGTGACGAGTGAGGCTATGGCCACAATTCTGGCTGGATTATT
>CAZTHJ010000359.1:0-1540 GCA_964613565.1 uncultured Dehalococcoidales bacterium
GACCCGCCCGCTTCGCCCAAACTGTCTTCCTCGGATACGCAGTATGCGGGGAACTCTTCACCATCACTTTCCCTTCCACAGGCAGGGAAACCATTACAAAGAATATTTTCTGACAGCCCGCGCCGGTAACATCAGTTTAGGTTTTCCAGTAGAATATTCAGGCCTTACTAATGGAAGGTTACTGCACCCCTTTTCAGCAGTCGCAAATATCAGAAAGCTTCTGGCATTTCGCCCCCGTCGCTGGTACAATCTAGGCAGATATGAGTCAGAACAAATACTGGCCCGGCATACTGACCGCAGTTATGCTGCTGATTTTCATGGGTGTTGCGCTGTACCTGCGCATTGCCCTGCCCTATGACAAGGTCTTTTCCGGCGAGTGGGTCAAGTTCACCGGCACTGACACATATTTCTATATGCGGCTGGTGGACAACATCGTGCACAATTTCCCGCGGGTAATTGAGTTTGACCCATACCTACTTTTCCCCAACGGCGCGGTGTTGATCAATCCACCCTTTTTCCATTTCCTGCTCAGCGCTATCATTTTCATGGCAGGGCTGGGAGCCCCTTCGGCCGAGCTCATCGATAAGATCGGCATCTTTTTCCCGCCCATACTGGCAGCCTTATGTGTCATTCCCGTTTACTTCATCGGCAAAGCGCTGGTCAACCGCTGGGCGGGCATTATTGCCGCCGGCCTCATCGCCATTTCGCCGGGTGAAATCCTGGGCCGCTCCATACTCGGTTTTACCGATCAGCATATAGCGGAGATACTCATCAGCACCACGGCTGCCCTCTTCATCATACTGGCGCTTAAATCCATTCAAACAAATGGAACTGAGGAAGACTCTGCTTTATCATTCAACCTGCATACTTTATGTAAACCTATTATCTACAGCCTGCTGGGCGGAATATTCCTTGGCTTATATGCAATCACCTGGTACGGCGCATTGCTCTTCATACTGCTGGTTTTCCTTTTCTTTATCGTGCAGTTCATCCTCAATCATCTGAGAAAAGAGTCAGTTATACAGCTTTGCCTTGTCAACAGCATTATTTTCGCAGTAGCCGCTCTAATATTTGCGCCTGTGTCCGGCAATACGCTGGTACTGGCGCCCCTGCTCATCGCTTTTTTCATACCGCTGCTGCTGTGCGCCCTTTCCATCTTATTCCACAGATGGAATCTCAGGCTGTGGTTTTATCCCGCATCCATCCTGATTTTGGGTGTCCTTGCCCTGGGCATTTTTTATCTGTTCAGCCCTGCTTTATTCAAGACCCTCTTTTCCAACCTCAGCATTTTCTCCTGGCACATCGGCATCACTATCCAGGAAATGCAGCCCATCTTCCTGCCCGGCAATAAATTCTCTGTGATGGCAGTATGGCTGAATTTCAGCACCGGCTTTATCTTCCTGCTTCTTGGGCTGGTTATTTTAATCTATCGTGCCGCGAAGGAAAACAATGCGGCTGTTACATTCATCATCGTTTGGAGCCTGGTAATACTGCTGGCCACGCTGGCCATGCGCCGTTTTGCCTATTACCTGGCGGTGAA
>CAZTHJ010000360.1:0-1540 GCA_964613565.1 uncultured Dehalococcoidales bacterium
TCCCGTCGATGTGGAAACCGGTGGGTACAGGTTCAGGAGAGACTGGCACATCGACGAGGCATTTGCCAAGCAGATGGGAATGCCTTACGGATTTATGGACGGGGCACACCTGGAGATGATTCTAACTCAGATAATAACGGACTGGATGGGTGATGATGGCTTTGTAAGAATGTTGGATTACCAGGTACGCCGCTCCAATTTCATTGGCGAGATTAACTGGCTCAAAGGCAAGGTAATTAAAAAGTATGTCGAGAATGGCGAACACCTTGTCGACCTCGACGTCTGGATTGAGAACCAGGACAAGCTCAGCATCTGCAAAGGTTTGTCCACCGTCAGATTAATTTCACGCGAACAGTAGATGATTATTGAAGCATTGCGGGCAGCAGGCAACTGTATCCTTCAGAGCCCCGCAATGTTTTTTTGTTGAGAAGAATTAAGCGGCAGGAGTTGAAAATGGAGAAGAAAGACAGTTCCCCGGTGAAAGAAATGAAGGCCGACCTGGTGATTATCGGTACCGGTGGTGGTGGTATGGCTGCCGCCGTGGCTGCTGCCGAGAACGGTATAAAAGATATTATTGTGCTGGAAAAACTGAAATCCATCGGTGGCAATACTGCCATGTCAGCGGGCCTGTTTGGCACAAGAGTTCAACAAGGAAGCCTTCTTTCAACTGGCCATGGAATGGTCGCACTGGCGGATCAACCCCAGGATCGTACGCGCCTTGATAGAGAAATCAGGAGAAACCATTGGCTGGCTGGAGAAAAAGGGGCTTAAATTCGAACTGACTCCGCTGATGCCGAATCAGCCTGTGGAAACATGGCATACCAACCCGTTGCGAGGCGCGGGCATGATCAAAGCCTTGGCGGAGGACTGTAAAAAGATGGGAGTCCAGGTTTTCACCAACTCGCCAGCCAGGAAGCTGCTGGTAGCAAATGGCAAAGTTGAAGGGGTGGTGGCGGAAAGAAAAGGGAGCGAAATAAAGATCAAATCAAAAGGCGTAATAATTGCCTCCGGAGGTTATGGCGGCAATAAGGATCTGCTTAAGAAATACTGTCTTTATTACCACGACAATATGAACTGCGACGGGCTGCATCATATGGGCGACGGCCTGATAATGGCCATGAATATCGGAGCCGCGACTGAGGGGCTTGGCCACCTGTTGATGTCCGGCCCTCAGGTATCGGGCATTATGAGATTAAATGTGGGTGAAGACCCTAAAAATACCTGGCCGGTGTTGCTGATGGCGCTCTCACTCGAGCCGAATACCGTCTGGGTGAACAAACGCGGCGAACGCTTTATGGACGAGGGTACGGGCTTCAATCACTATGTATCTTCAAACGGCGTGAACCGGCAGCCGGATAATATCTGTTATACGTTATTTGACCAAAAAATAATGGAGAAAATGACCCGCGAGGGAATGATCATCGGGCTGGGATTTACCAGGACAATGCAGAGGACCAGCCTGCCGGGATTGGAGCGTGAGCTAAAGCTCCAGGACAAGGGAATTATTTCCATCGAGCAGGTAGACAAGGCGGTATGCAAT
>CAZTHJ010000361.1:0-1536 GCA_964613565.1 uncultured Dehalococcoidales bacterium
CAGGATGACCGGCGCGCGGAGTGTCTGGCCTACGTAACCCAGAAATACGGCAACGACCATGTGGCGCAGATTATTACTTTCGGCACCATGGGTGCCAAGGGCGTTATACGGGATGTAGGCAGAGCTCTGGGTATGCCCTACAGTGCGGCTGACAGGGTAGCGCGCCTCATCCCCACCAGGCCTAATGTTAAACTGGATGAAGCTCTGCAGGAAAGCAGGGAACTTCAGACCATCTACGCTGAGGACGCCAGCGTTAAAAATCTTGTTGATACAGCGAGGAAACTCGAGGGCATGTCACGGCATGCCAGTACACATGCGGCCGGAGTAGTCATCGCCAGCGAGCCTCTGGCAAATTATCTCCCACTGCAGAGAAGTATGAAAGATGAATCAGGCACAATGAATACCACGCAATTTACCATGGAAAATGTAGCGGCGCTGGGCCTGCTCAAGATGGATTTCCTGGGATTGGCCAACCTCACACTGCTGGCTAAAGCTATCGAGACAATATCAAAAAACCGCGATATTCAGCTCGACCGCCTTAAAATACCGCTCAATGATAAGGCTACTTTCAAATTACTCTCATCAGGGGAAACATCCGGCATCTTCCAATTGGAAGGTGAGGGAATGCGGCGCTATATCAAGGAATTGAAACCCAGTACCTTTAACGATATCGCAGCCATGGTAGCTCTATACCGCCCCGGGCCAATGGAACACATCCCCCGCTTTGTTGATTCAAAACACGGCAGAGTAAAAATAAATTATCCGCATCCTGATCTCTCCAAGATACTTGAAGATACCTATGGTGTTATCGTCTTTCAGGACCAGGTATTGCTGATCGTTCAGGCACTATCAAAATACAGCCTGGGACAGGCAGATATCTTCCGCAAAGCCATGGGTAAAAAGAAACCCGAAGTCATGCAGAGAGAGAAGGAGCGATTTATTGATGGCGCTGTAAGCAATGGCATTGCGGAGGAGAAAGCGCAGGAGATATTCTCCCTCATCGAGCCGTTCGCCGGCTATGCCTTCAACAAGGCACACGCGGTAAGCTATGCACGCATAGCCTATGAGACAGCCTATTTGAAGGCTAACTACACCGTGGAATTTATGACTGCGCTGCTGAATACACATGCCAGTAATATGGAGAAAATCAGAGGGGCTATTGCTGAATGCCGCCGCCTGAATATTCCCGTTTTGCCTCCTGATATCAACAGAAGCAGCGCTGATTTTATCATCGAGAAATTTCAGGGGACACCTTCCATCCGCTTCAGCCTCACAGCCATCAAAAATGTGGGGCATGCCGCCCTGGAGTCCATACTTGCGGAACGTGACAGGGAAGGCCACTTCACTACTATCGAGGCTTTTTGCCGTCGCGCTGACTTGCGCAATATCAATAGAAAAGTGCTGGAGAGCCTGATTAAAGCAGGCGCACTGGACTGCCTGTCACCCAGGGGAGCCCTATTGGAGGGCATTAATCAGATAATATCACTGTCCCTGCGTGAAAAACAGCTCAAGGAATCCGGACAGTCAACCATGTTT
>CAZTHJ010000362.1:0-1533 GCA_964613565.1 uncultured Dehalococcoidales bacterium
TATCTGCCAGACGGACGAGAATATCAAAGGTCTCCAGAGCCTCACCAGCGGGTTTAAGGATGGGTTGACGCAGTTGGAAGTAGATTCCTGGATAGTTACTATCAAACCAGGGCGGCACACAACCTCCCCAGGATTCGAAACAAGATTGCGCCGGCAGCACGTAATGGGAAACCGCGGCGGTCTCAGTCATGGCAATATCTATGGTGACCAGTAGTTCCAGTTGTTTAAAGGCCATTTCATAGGCAGAGGTGTCCGCCCAGGAACGTAACGGGTTGGCAGCGCACACAATTATTGCCCGGAGCCGTTCCGCACTATCGTTCATTATTTCTTCAGGTATAATGTTGGGAGGAAGCATACCCAGTATAGGTGAATATCCAGTGGCCGGAGTGCGCCATATGGGAGCTCCGGGCTTAGACGGTGGTGGATCGATATGCAGGAGACTACCGGAGAATACGTTGCCGCCGGGAACTCCGAGGCGGCCGCAGATGGTCTGCAGAATTACTTCCAGATAGGAGGTGGCGGTACTGTGCCGGCCCATCTCAATGCCCAGACAGGAATGCAAAGACGATTTCCTGGTAGCGAACAGACGACAGACTTCACGGACCTGCTCATAGTTTAACTGACAGACCTCTATGGCAGCTCTGGCATCAAAATCACTGAACCACGTCTGGATTTTTTCAAAGCCGCTGACATGCTGCGCTATATATTCCTTATTGTGCCAGCCTTCCTGCAAGATGATGGCAATCATAGCCCGTATTAACAGTGCGTCAGTACCCGGTCGAATCGGGAGATGAATATCAGCGATCCGTGCGGTTTCCGAACGCCGTGGGTCAATAACTACCAGCAGCTTATTCGGATCTTTAGAAAACTTCTGAAGGTAACGGCTAGCCTGTGGCATCATGTGGCTCATCATGCCATTCCAGCCTATAACCAGCAGCATATCTGTTTGATCATGGTCAGGCTTTAAGGCTAAACCCAGCCCGGGGTTACCTAACATCAGGCCGTGTACCCAGATTTTACCGGTGAGTTCCTGGGCTAAAGAAGAGTAGTAGTTCTGCGAGCCTAACGCTCCAATCAACAAACCGCCGTATTGTCCTGCCTCACCCGCATAGGCCAGGGAACGGGGACCATTGTCCCCAACTATATTCTTGATTTTTACAGCGATCTCCTCAAGAGCTTGATCCCAGGAAATCTTTTCAAAGCTATTGCCTACCCGCTTTAGAGGATGAGTCAAACGCTGGGCATGATGCTGGTGATAGTGGATATTGAGTCCCTTACGGCAGGCATAACCTTCACTGCGCAGGTTGTCTTTATCTCCGCGTACCTTGACCATGCGATTATCTTCAATTAATATATCCAGCCCGCAGCCAATTAGGCACAGGTCACACATTGTTTTACGCCACTCTCCCATATATTCCTCCTTATCAATTTAGTATAAATTGGCATAATATAATAGCAAATAACAGCAAAAATAAATATTGGAATATCTGTCCTGCCCCCAATGATTTGTCTACTTCTCAGGCTAGAGTTGCT
>CAZTHJ010000363.1:0-1532 GCA_964613565.1 uncultured Dehalococcoidales bacterium
TCCTTCTTTTTATCGGCCAGTTCCTTGAAAGCCAGAAAGGCCTTGTCCAGGGCATCCTCATTGAGAATATAGCCAAGCTCAGTCAGCCGCTCTTTAAAGGCATGCCTGCCGCTTAACTTGCCCAGCACAAGGCTGCTTGCTGGTATGCCGACTGTCTTCGGATCCATGATTTCATAAGTAATGGCACTTTTAATCATGCCGTCCTGGTGTATGCCGGACATGTGCCGAAAGGCATTGGCGCCGATGATAGCCTTATTGGGCTGCACCACGAAACCGGTAAGTTCGCTGACAAGCCTGCTGATACGATAAAACTGGGTTGTATCAATATTTGTATATAAATTGAAGAAATCCTTCCTGGTTTTAATCGCCATGACGATTTCTTCCATGGCAGCGTTCCCCGCCCGCTCACCTATTCCATTAATGGTACATTCCACCTGTCTTACTCCCCGTCTCACGACCTCGAGGCTATTGGCAACTGCAAGGCCGAGGTCATTGTGGCAATGGGTGCTGACGACAGCCCTGCCGATATTCTTGACATTATTGAAGATGCCGTCCAGAAAATCTCCCCACTCATCTGGAATGGCATAGCCTACGGTATCAGGGATATTGACGGTGGTAGCCCCTGCTTCGATTACCTTTTCCAGTATCTGATAAATGAAAGATGGATCGGCGCGGCTGGCATCCATGGGAGAAAACTCTATATCGCTGACGTATTTTTTGGCCCTCTTCACCATTTCGGATGAAAGCTCCAGTATCTCCTGTCTGTTCTTTTTCAACTGGTGAACCATGTGAATCTCAGAGGCAGAGAGGAAGACATGAATGCGCGCGCTTTTGGCGACTGAAACGGCTTCCCATGCCCTGTCAATGGCCTGGGCATTGGCATGGCACAGGCCGCAAATGGTGGAGTTTTTAATTTCCCCCGCAATTGTTTTAACCGCCTCAAAATCGCCCTGTGAGCTGATGGGAAAGCCAGCCTCAATGACATCGACGCCGAGCTGTTCCAGGTGCCTGGCGATTTCCAGCTTTTCATTTACGTTTAAACTGGTGCCCGCAGCCTGCTCCCCGTCTCTCAGTGTTGTATCAAAAATCGTTACCTTATCCATATTCAATCATTCTCCAGCTCAGGAGCTTGTGCATCTATAAAGAACTAAAAAGTCAACATAATACTGCTCCTGGCAGGATAATTTTAATGTATTCATCCTGGTAGCCAAAATCCCTGCCGCCAAATCCCTGCTATTTTTTCTGTGTTGTTTTCAGCCAGGGCATCATTTTTCTCAGACGTTCACCCACCACTTCAATCTCGTGCTCAGACTCATGGCGCTTGGCAGCATTATATACGGGCCGACCAGCCTTGTTTTCCAGTATCCATTCTCTGGCAAAAGTTCCGTCCTGAATCTCCGCGAGAATCTGCGCCATCTCATCCTTGACCATATCATCGATAACCCTGGGGCCGCGCGTATAATCACCGTATTCAGCGGTATCGCTGATAGAATAACGCATATATTTAAACCCGCCGTTATAAATCAGATCTA
>CAZTHJ010000364.1:0-775 GCA_964613565.1 uncultured Dehalococcoidales bacterium
GGATTGGCGACCGTTTAAATATGTTCGAATTATAGCCAGAAATATGGATTTTACAAGCAACTTAAAAAAGTGTTTTGGGCTATTAAAAAACATCTTGATGAACTGTGGTAATAGCCTTGGGATCTGCAAGGCATACGATGAGTCTGAAGCCGCACATGTGAAAATGGTTTTTTCGGCAAGCAAAATTATCTGCTCTTGAGATTATGTTGATCTCCCAATATCCTCAGAGTGAGAATTATTCTCTATGCTTCCACCCGCTGAACAACGCGTGCCCGGCTAGGAAGAAATGGACATCAATATCCACGAAGCCTGCCTGCTGAAGCCATTTCAGCTGGCTGAACAGTGGGCTGGGATGATCGATATCATCTGGATCTAAAAAACGATACGTATTCCAACCTTCGCGCCGGAAGAAATCCAGGCCAGCCGTAGTGCCATCTAACGCCAATGAGCGCTGGCGTACAACCTCATCCCATGCATCTGCGGCCACATGCTTGCCGGGCTGGCTGTCCGGCTCAACCATATCTGCGATGATAAAGGCACCTCCTATTGCGAGCATAGCATATACATCCTGGAACAGGAGTTGCTTACCTGCCCCATCCAGGTGGTGGAGGGCGAGCATGGAAATCACCGCCTGTACCGGTTGTTGTAGCTTACGCCAGGATTGATCAGCCAGGTCGAATTTGCTTAGTGTGTAGCGTCCAGCATAACCTTTGAGTTTCTCACTCGCATTCTCCAGCATAACCTGCGAGCCATCCATTCCTATGATGTTTACTCC
>CAZTHJ010000364.1:816-1175 GCA_964613565.1 uncultured Dehalococcoidales bacterium
CTCCAGGATGGGGCAGGGCTGTGGCTGCCCTTTGAGCAGGTCAACCATGATGCGCATCTGCTCCTCGCGCTGCGGGATGAAATAACGCCCGTAGTCGAGAAAACGTCGGGATGTTTCCTCGTCCCAGTAGTTTTGTGGGTTATCTTCCTTCATAGGCATTGCCCTTTATGCATGCATTGGATGGATGAATCATACTGCAATTCATGATTAATGGTTTTGTAGCCGCTCCTAAAGATGGCGGACAGCCTGTATCATCCGGGAATATCAATCCAGGCTACAAATTTACATTGATTGCCTACTCCAATTAACAAAAATGCAAATCCACCAAGGAATTCCCTTAAATCCAGTAACGATCACTT
>CAZTHJ010000364.1:1311-1532 GCA_964613565.1 uncultured Dehalococcoidales bacterium
GGCTGGATCCTGCATTTGTGTATCACCTTCTCAGACGTAAAGATATCATCATGCTGGTAGCTGAAAAGTACAAAGAACATGCGTGGTCGCGCATTCTGGCTCAGTCGGTAGATGGCATCTTCGTAGACCGTTATAATGCCGATGTGAATGATATGCGTGAAGTATTACGTTGCATGAAACACGGAGGGGTGTTGGTGATGGCTCCAGAGGGCACCCGAAGC
>CAZTHJ010000365.1:0-1505 GCA_964613565.1 uncultured Dehalococcoidales bacterium
GGGCGACAATTCGCGCAAGATATCTATATCGACTTTCCCATTTTGCCCCTTAGTTTTAGCATTGATGGATGCCAGCACGCGGTCGGCATCAGCCTGCAGGTCTGTAAGTGAAGGCTGGTCCAACTCCACGCTGAAGGAATTCACAGGAGGATCAATACCCAAAGTAACTTCCATGCCTTCAACCTGCAAACGCTGCATAGTCGTCATGGACTCGACAGGAATATAGAATCTGCAGTCTCCCCTGGGGAAAACCCTGCAGGCAAGCCGCCAGCCCTGTTTTAATTCTTCAGGAGAAAAGGCATCGCGCTCATTGGAAGTAACCTCAGACGCAGTACCTGAGACCAGCTGCACCTTGCAGGAATGGCATGTACCCTGACCGCCGCAGACACTATTAAGCCCCAGTCCAAGCCTCTGAGAGCAGGCCAGAACGGATTCATCCTCTGCACACCTGTCTTTCTTCCCCAGTGGCTCGAACTGGATATTATGACTGGTCATCGTTTTTTCTCTTTCGCGTCTTTCGTGATTTTTCCATAACACGATGCGTGCATGTCTGGTTGATAGTACACCTGCGGCATACTTCTGCCTGAGTCAGGTTAAGCATACCTTTGCCTATGCCGCTGATCATGGCAAGCGATTTGCGCGGCAGCATGATCCCTGACATGGAGAGAGTGACACCTATTTTACCACCATCGACAAGTTTAAACAGGCTGGCAAGCTCCCTGATATCCATACCCGGCATGCCGGGACTGACAGGGCTGCTTGACTGCAATCCCCTGCTTGAAGCATATTTGGATATAGCCCCGCAGGCCTGCTGGGAAACATAGTCCACAGCCGCGCTGGCAATACCGTCAAGCAGCAGACCTTTTAGCGGCTCTTTAGCGGCAAAATAATCGCTTGCCATGTGCTCAAGCCTGTCTCCGATTGTGCAGACAATTACGGCCAGCTCGCTCGAGGACTCCAGGGAGGAAAGCGCCGTGCCGCGCAAAACCACGCTTTCGTTGACAGAGATTGTATGTCTGTCGATGCTCTGTATTGGATGTAAATGATAGATAAAACGCCCCCGTACCAGATGATTATCCTCTACCAGCCTGATCATATCCCCGATTACTTTTTTTATCTCCGCTCTGGTATTTGCATACTCTCTGATACCCTGTCTGCGGGCGACATTTTTTATATCCAGGCATATCTGCACTTCACGTGTCTCAGAAATCATCTCAGTCATTACTGATTATATTGCTCCATATGAACCGCAACCGTCCGCAAATTGCGCAAATATTTGCCGGGCAATACCCCGCTGAAAAATGCACTCAAACCCGCAGGTATATTATCATTAAAATGGTAAATTTCCCAGCGTTTATATTATGAGATTGCTGAAAAAGAGGTGCAGGAACCTTCCTACCGGGGGTTTGGTAATCGGGTCTGTTACTGTCGTCATGGCGAGGAGCCTCTTTTTTATCGTCATGGCGAGGAGCGTAGCGACGTGGCCATCCCACCTGTACCTCCAT